>NZ_JAVVES010000019.1:0-44006 GCF_032250955.1 Sulfuriflexus sp.
GCCTTGGCTGTCGTAGTTTGACAGCTTAGGCGAATGGCTAGTTGTTCCATCAGAGGGTAGGATGAGGGGATATATGTTTACCTCGGATATTCTTTTTATTAAAGATTTTTTAATTTTTAAAGGCAGTTGTTTTTTTTTCGCGCTTCCCCGGCGCGAGTTACTTTCTTTGCTCGTGCAAAGAAAGATAACCAAAGAAAGCACGCCCCACGACTTGCCCCTTTAACAAATTTCATTTGTTAAAGGGGTACCCTGTGTTCCTCGCGAAAACGGGCGCTGACCCTGAGGTATCCCCACATAATTTCGATCAAAAACAAACAGTTAGACAGTTATTGATAAATAAAGTGAACATACATGGTGCATAACGATCTCATGTTTTGTCTAGAAACAAAGGGATCACACCATGCATGTCACCAAACTATTAAATACGCATTTAAGTAAACAGTGTCAAGCCATACACAAAAAACGCTGGGCAGCTTTAATGGCCGTTGTTGATGCGCTGATTATTGGCAAAAAACTCACTGTCACAGGATTGGGCAGAAGTATCAAAAATACGGTTTACACAAAGCACAATATAAAACGTGTTGACAGACTTGTCGGTAACTCGTCCATCAATCAGGCCAGTATCATGATTCATCGTGCCATGGCAGAGCAGATCATTGGCAACCAAAAGCAACCTGTTGTACTGGTTGATTGGTCAGACTTAAGTGCTGATGGTGAGTTTCACTTATTACGCGCGTCATTGCCTATCGGTGGACGCGCACTGACACTTTATGACGAAGTCCATGAGCAAAAACGGGTTAACAATAATAATGTCCACGAACGATTTTTAGAAAGATTAAAAACCTGTTTGCCCTCTCATTGCCGGCCTATCATTATTACGGATGCCGGTTTTCGTACGCCGTGGTTTAGAGCAGTACAAGCCATGGGTTGGGATTTTGTGGGTCGGATACCCGGCAAAACGATGATAACACCACACGCGAAAGCTGACTGGATACGCTCTGAGCCTATCTTTGAGACAGCCACCGCACGGCCGCGTTACCTTGGGTTTGTAGATATTGTGCGTCGAAGTCCTTTACCTTGTCATGCTTATTTACTGAAACGCTTACCTAAAGGCCGCAGCAAGAAAACACAAAAAGAACAACGTTGCATAGGGGCTAGTAGCAAGAAAAATGCGCATCGTGAACGAACACCTTGGTTGATTGCCACCTCATTAGCTGGAGGGGCTTTGATAACTAAACGTGTGATAAGTCTTTATAAAACACGAATGCAAATTGAAGAGTCTTTTCGTGATGTCAAAAATAGTCGTTGGGGGTTTGGTTTTAATGAAGCACGCGCGAGCACGGCAAAACGTTATGAAAATTTATTGTTAATTGGCACCTTGGCGACGTATGTTGTGTGGCTAGTCGGCAAAGTGGCAGAGTCAAAAAATCTACATCGACACTATCAAGCTAATACAATTAAAATGCGCAATGTTCTATCCACTTTTTACCTCGGTTGTGAGGTATTGAGAAAACAAGCGCTAGATTTTCGTCGAGAAGAGTACCAATCAGCATTGCGAACGCTGACTCAAGATTTTAAGAGCCAATGTTATGGGTGATTATGTGGGGATCCCTCAGGCGCTGACCTCAGAACCGCTTCGCGTTTCATCAGGCACTTCCTGAACTCACTTTGTTCATTCTGGTCGCGTAACTCGCGCTGTGCTCCGCACTGATCGCGCTCAAACAGTGCTCGCTATGATCCCGTTTCCGCTGTGGTACTCGGCTGCGTCAAAGGGGGGAAATAAGAACTCACAATGCCTTCGCACGGGGGAAGCGCGAAAAAAACAACTGCCTTTAAAAAATGTAAAAAGCTCTTAGAAAAAGAAAATCAAAACAGCTTCGCTATTTCCTCCTCAAATATCGACTACACCAGTAATCCCGCTTGCCGGAATACTTTATCAACTTCGCCTTATATTTCCCCCAGTCATCATTACCGGCACGGCCACGGTAATTCTGATAGCGGTATCTGGCCATTTTGCATTTGGCGCGAAGCTGGTCGAAACTGAGTTTGGGCTCAGCTTTCTTTTTACGTATTGCTTTACGTTTTTTTCTTTTACGTTTCTTCGGCGGGGTGTAGTCAAACTGATGCCAGTCATAATCATTGGCCTGTTCGATGTTGATCTCACTGTGGGGATGTTCTGGTGCGACGTCGCTATAGGTACTGCGACCGTACTCATCAGTAGAGTGGTAGACGGGGCCGGCCTGTAATGGTGCAGCAAAAAGCAGGTAGAGCAAAAGACTGAAGCGGACCATCCGTGGTCTCCTTCTGCATGATTGAAGGACTATCCTAGCGCCATGAAAAAGAAAACGCACGCCATCAGCAGGCGATAATTCCTGTAGGCAAATCCGGACGGCCCGGCAAGCTCTGGCGCAGGCCTAGATGGAGTCCGGGTAGTGGCTCGGGTAAGGTGTCCGGGCTATGCCGCTATCGACAGCGGCGCGCGCGACTGCCGCGGAAACAAAGTCTTTCAGGCGCGGGTCGAGTGGCTTGGGAATGATGTAAGCGGGACCAAAACGCAAGGGCTGATCAGCGTATGCCTTGATGACCTCGGTGGGTACGTCTTCACGGGCGAGCGCGGCTAGCGCGTTGACGGCGGCGATCTTCATTTGCGTGTTGATGCCGGTGGCGCGGACATCGAGTGCGCCCCGGAAGATATAGGGAAAGCCCAGCACGTTATTGACCTGGTTCGGGTAATCGGAACGGCCGGTACCCATGATGAGGTCGTCACGTACAGCCAGGGCATCGGTCGGGCTGATTTCAGGGTCGGGGTTGGAAAGGGCAAACACGATGGGTCTGGCGGCCATGCTCCTGATCATATCCTGGCTGACGAGGTTTGCCCCTGAGACGCCGATAAATACATCAGCACCCTGCATCGCCTCTTCGAGGCTGCGTTCCTTGTGCGCGCCGGCAAAGGCCTGTTTTTGCGCATTCAGATTATCACGACCTGAATGCACCACCCCGTTACGGTCACAGAGCAGGATATTGTCCTTCTTTGCGCCCATGGCGATGAGCATTTGCATGGAGGCGATACCGGCGGACCCTGCACCGAGACAGACGATACGGGCCTCGCCAAAGGTCTTGCCCTGCAGTTCGAGGGAGTTTTTCAGGCCGGCGGTAATGATAATGGCCGTGCCATGTTGGTCGTCATGAAAGACCGGGATATCGAGTTTTTCGATCAGGCGTCTTTCAATCTCAAAGCAGTGCGGGGCGGCAATGTCTTCAAGGTTGATGCCACCGAAGCCGGGGGCGATCCGGGCCACGGTGTCGACAAAGTCATCCGGGTTGTCAGTGTCTACCTCGATATCGAAACAGTCGATGTCGGCAAAGCGTTTGAACAGCACACCCTTGCCTTCCATAACGGGCTTGCCGGCCAGCGCACCGATATTGCCAAGGCCGAGCACGGCCGTGCCATCGGTAATCACGGCGACGAGATTACCCTTGCCGGTGTAGCGATAGGCATTTTCGGCATCTGCCTGGATCTCGAGACAGGGCGCGGCCACTCCCGGGGTGTAGGCCAGCGAGAGGTCTTCCTGTGTGGCACAGGGTTTGCTCACGGCGGTTTCGAGTTTGCCGGGTTTGGGTTCGGCGTGGTAGCGCAGGGCGGCGGTTTTCAGATCTTCGGACATGGGTAATCAGGACCTTGAGTAAAGAGCGGGCATTTTACACGGATCGGCAGGATTGCGACACGCCGGTTTATCGCACGACCTTCAACAGCATGCCAGCGGGCGGTTCGCCCTGCGGGTAAAAGTGGTTGAGCAGGCGCAACAGGCTCTCGGCATCCGTGGCGAGAGGCGAGTCCTTGGCCAGTGCGGCAAAGCGGGTGGAGGCGCCGGCAGTAATGATATGCAGGCGGCGGGCCTCGGCAAGCTGGCGCTCATCGCTTCTCAGGGTGCGGAAGCTTTTCGCCGTGTCGATAATCAGGCGGTCGAAGCGGTAGGGCTTGTCGCTGTCTTTTGCCACACCCCGAAATACCCAGGCCTTGTCTTTCAAGAAGATGACGATATAGCGCGCCAGGCGCTCGCCGTAGGGTGTGCGGCCGTGGACCAGTGCGGTATAGCCTTCCAGGCCATGGTGGCGGAAATCTTCGCCTTGTTGCAGGTCGCTGAGCTTCAAGCGCTGCAGCATGAACTCGCGTGGGGTCAGCCGCCGGTTCAGGTCGAGAGCACTGACCTGGAGCAGGCCGTTGTTCTGCGGGGCGATGGCGACGAGCTGGTCCGGCTGATTCTCGATGCGCCAGCCTTCGGGGAGGCTGAGGGTGATGTTCAGTTCCTGGTGATAAAAGCGGTTCTGATGCAGGACGCCCTGTTCCTCGCTATCTCCATAGACGAGACCTTCTAGATGGCCGAGGAAAGTGCCACGATCGACGTGCTTCAAGGTCTTTTGTGCTTGCAGCGCCTGCGCCTGGCCGACAACTTCTTGCAGGCGCTTGTCGTTATCCGGGTGGGTCGCGAATACGCCATGATAAACGCGTGGCTCACGGCCTTCGCGTTCGGCGAGTTCACGGTCATAGACTTCCTGGTTTTTCAGGACGCGAATGACCTCGAGCATGGCCATCGGCTCATAGCCGCTGCGGGCCAGGTACTCGGCGCCGAGCCGGTCGGATTCGAGTTCATGCTCACGGCCATAGCCGCGTACCAATGCCGTGCCGATGATGTTAAACAGGTCACCGGCACCCTGCACCCCGGTCTGTGAGGCCAGGACCCCGGCAAGGATACCGGTTGCCGTGGCGGCACTGTGCTGACGGATGCCGTGGCGTGCAGTCACATGTCCAATCTCGTGGCCGAGCACGGCGGCCAGTTCGGCCTCGTTATTCAGGTAGGCGAGCAGGCCACGGGTAATGTAAATATAGCCGCCGGGCAGGGCAAAGGCGTTGACCTGGGGGCTGTCGAGGACAGTAAAACGGTAAATCAGGTTACTGCGGTGGCTGACGGCAGCCAGGCGTTCGCCGACGCTTTGGACATAGTCCTGCAGTGCGGGATCTTTGTAGAGGCCGAACTGTTTGATGACTTCGGCATGGTTATCACGGCCGATGGCGATTTCCTGGTCTTCGCTGAGCAGGACAAAATCCGATTGCCCGGAGACCGGGTTTGTCGCGCAGCCGGCTGTGAGCAAGAGACTGCCGACTAACAGCAGCATGCTGACAGGGAAGAATTTATTGAGCGTTTTCATCATCATGATTATATAGACCTCCATTACTCATTATCTATCACCTCAAGTGCATAGGGATGATGCACCTGCATGCGTTGTTTACCCTTGCGCGCGTAGATCCAGCCACGCGCGATCACGTGCCTGCCGGCGAGGGCGCGCGGGCTTTCCTGCTCAAACCACCGCAGGTCTTTTTTCGCGATACGCAGGGCCAGGCCACCGGCCATGTTCAGCCACAGATTATGTCGGCTCTCGCCAATACGCACGACCCTGCCGCGCACGATGGTAAACCCGCGGGCATGGCGCGAGAGGTTGGCTGAGTCGCGAATCCCCGGCTGGGCCCAGAGGCCGCGTTGCTGGTGACGGGCGCGTTGCTCTACACGGGCATAGCAATCGAGCCCGGTCAGATTCGGCGGTATGGCGATCAGGCTGGCCAGACCGGCATCAAGCAGGTGGGCGCTGATGCTCTCACCTTGTGGTGTATAGGCGTGGGCCAGCAAGCGACCGTAACGATCACGTTGTTGTTGCCCATAGCGCAGGCTGATTTGCTGCTCGTGCCGGGCCAGCAGCGTGATCAGGGCCTGGCGGGCCTCGCTGGCCAGCGGTTCGGCAGGGCGCTTATCGCGGGCCATTTCCGGCGTGTTGATGCCGATAAGGCGCACCTTGTCACCGGAGTGCAGGCGCACGGTATCCCCGTCATAGACATAACTGACGCTGGTCTTGACGTCGATATGCGAAGGCGGACACTGGCTCCCGGCCAGTGCGGTCGGACCGAGGCAGAGCAGCCAGAGGCCGAAATAAAAAAGGCGTCCACACTGGGACGCCTTTTTAGGAAATGCCTGTGGCATCGTCGTGCGCAGGATCAGCTCTTGCGACGGCCGTACTTCTGCTTGAACTTGTCGACGCGGCCAGCGGTGTCCAGCAGCTTCTGCTTGCCAGTGTAGAACGGATGGCATTCCGAGCAGACTTCGACGTTCATGCTGTCACCCGCGAGGGTGGAACGGGTCTCAAAGCTGTTACCACAGCTGCATGTGACCTTAACGGTTTCGTATGTAGGATGAATTTCCGGCTTCATATCTGTGTACCTTGGGAATTTCTGGCGCGCCCTGGCGCACGGTTAAGGGCGCGAATAATACGGAAAACCGGCCCGCAGGGCAAGCCCTAATGACCGCAGTGGCTATTTCGGCCGGGTGGACAGGGGCCGGAAAGCAATGATTTGTGCAGCCGGTCGGTCTTTGCACAGTAAATGCGGCTTTTCGAGGGCCTGAAGGGTCTCAATCATGCCGTTTTCACCGGCCAGCTTGTCCCACATCATGGCGTAGATATCGAGACAGGCAGCCATCGGGTTACTGCTGCGCGTGCGGATGGTATCGATACGCCATTGCAGTCCGCGCAGGCGGTTACGCGAGTGGGCGGGGGTAGAGGCCAGAAACTCCTCGATCACCGCCCGGCGGGCGGCTTCGAAGGCATCAGGGTTCTCTCTGGCCAATCTGCTCCAGTCGTCAAACCCCATTTCGGTATAGAGACTGCTGTTCATGGTGCTGTCCATAGCGGCCGAATATAGATTGATGATTACCGGATTTTCCGGGCGTGTCAAAACGTGGTTCTACGAGCTATGTCACTCAGTTAGTTAGGTGATTTTTCGAGAAAAATATTAAGATTCAGGTGTCGTGTGTCTCATAAAAAAACCCGACCACCGGGCCGGGTTTTTTTACAGTGGTTTGTGAGAGAGTTGTTAGCCGCGCTTCATCGAATCGAAGAATTCGGCGTTGTTCTTGGTCGCCTTCATCTTGTCGAGCAGGAATTCACTGGCAGCAAGGTCTTCCATCGGGTGCAGGAGCTTGCGCAGGATCCACAGCTTTTGCAGTTCGGCCGGGGCGGTAAGCAGTTCTTCGCGCCGTGTGCCTGAGCGGTTCAGGTTAATGGCCGGGTAGATGCGTTTTTCGGCGATGTTACGGTCGAGGTGCAGCTCCATGTTACCGGTGCCCTTGAACTCTTCGTAGATGACATCGTCCATACGTGAACCGGTCTCGACCAGCGCGGTGGCGAGGATGGTCAGTGAGCCACCTTCTTCGATATTTCGCGCGGCGCCGAAGAAACGCTTCGGGCGTTGCAGGGCATTGGCATCGACACCACCGGTCAGGACCTTGCCGGATGAGGGTACGACGGTATTGTAGGCGCGGCCGAGACGGGTGATGGAGTCGAGCAGGATCACCACGTCCTTTTTGTGTTCCACCAGGCGCTTGGCCTTTTCGATGACCATTTCGGCCACCTGCACGTGGCGACTGGCCGGTTCATCAAAGGTTGATGAGACCACCTCACCGCGTACCGAGCGGGACATTTCGGTTACTTCTTCAGGACGCTCGTCGATGAGCAGGACGATCAGGTGACAATCCGGGCACTTCGCCGTAATCGACTGGGCAATGTTCATGAGCATCATGGTCTTGCCGGCCTTCGGCGGCGAGACGATAAGGCCACGCTGTCCCTTGCCAATCGGCGAGACCATGTCGATGACCCGCGCAGTGATATCTTCGCTACTGCCGTTACCGATTTCCAGGGTGAGCCGTTCACTCGGGTGTAGCGGGGTCAGGTTTTCGAACAGGACCTTGTTCTTGGCATTTTCAGGCTTGTCGAAGTTGATGTCCTGTACCTTGAGCAGGGCGAAGTAGCGTTCGCCATCTTTTGGCGGTCGAATCTTGCCGGAGATGGTGTCACCGGTGCGCAGGCTGAAGCGGCGGATCTGGCTGGGCGAGACGTAGATATCGTCAGGTCCGGCGAGGTAGGAACTGTCGGCGGACCGCAGGAAACCAAAGCCATCCTGGAGGATTTCGAGAACGCCGTCGCCGTAGATGTCTTCGCCACCTTTCGCGTGGGCCTTGAGAATGGCGAAGATAATGTCTTGTTTCCGCGAGCGAGCCATGCCTTCGACTTTCATTTCTTGAGCCATGACAACAAGTTCGGCGGCGGATTTTTGCTTGAGTTCAGTTAGATTCATGATGTTTTTTGATTGGTTTTGGGGGAGGGTGGTCGGTGCTTTGAGCGATCAGAAGGGCAGATCGTACACGCCGGACCCTCGACGGGTTGGATTAAAGGTTCTATATATGAGGTTTGGTTAAAACAGTTCTTGTCTGGTTTGTCGGGGCAGGTTATTCAGGCGGAATTTACCGGGGATTTCTACGCCATGCGTTTCCGACGTCTGCAACACTAGCACCAAATAGCGGGCGCGTCCAGAAAGACTGCACGCGCCCGGATTGTTCAGATATTACTGTCAATAAAGGCGGTTAACTGTGACTTGGATACGGCACCTACCTTGGTCGCTTCGACGTTCCCACCCTTGAAAATCATCAGGGTCGGGATGCCACGGATACCATATTTAGGTGGTGTCCCCGGGTTCTCATCGATATTGAGCTTGGCGATGGTGATCTTGCCGGCGTATTCCGCACTGATTTCATCAAGGATGGGCGCGATCATCTTGCATGGACCGCACCAGTCTGCCCAGTAATCGACAAGAACAGGGCCTTCGGCATTAATGACATTCTCTTCAAACGTGTCATCTGTGACATGAACGATACTGTCGCTCAAAATATTGCCTCCAATGTTTAAATCTTTAGCTATTTTTAAAGATATTTGTTTATGGTGTTCTGCCAGACAGGCAGGTATCGGGATGTATTCATCTGTATAAACTAGGATTTGAGCCTAATCAGATTAGTATTGCAAGCCCCATGGCCGCTTTAATTCTGCTATGCTCCTTTCCCCATGAGTGAAAAACACCTGACAGAAACCCGCTTTTCTTCTTTCGAACTGCCCAGGGAACTCCTGCAAGCCATTGATGAAGCGGGTTTTTCGTATTGTACGCCGATTCAGGAAAAGACCTTGCCGCTTGCCCTCGCAGGCCGCGATGTCGCTGGTCAGGCACAAACCGGCACCGGTAAAACGGCCGCCTTCCTGTTGGCAACCATGGCGCTGTTGTTGCGCAAACACCCGACCGGCAAGCGCAAGCCAAACCAGCCACGGGCATTGATTCTGGCACCGACACGCGAACTGGCTATCCAGATCCACAAAGATGCCGAACAGCTCGGCAAACACACCAGCCTGAAACTGGCCCTCGCCTATGGCGGCACAGGCTACGAGACGCAAAGGCAGACTATTGAAGAAGGCTGCGATATTCTTATTGGCACGCCGGGGCGCATTATCGATTACTTCAAGCAGCACGTCTTTAATCTGCAGGAAGCGCAGGCCGTCGTGCTTGATGAGGCGGACCGCATGTTCGATCTCGGTTTTATCAAGGATATCCGATACCTGTTACGGCACACGCCCAAACCGGAAAAGCGCCTGGGTCTGCTGTTTTCGGCGACCTTGTCACACCGCGTCATGGAGCTTGCCTACGAACATATGAACAACCCGGAAAGCGTGGTGATCGAGGCCGAGAGCATGACCGCGGATCGGGTCACGCAGCTCGTTTATCACACCGCCAACGAGGAAAAGATACCGTTGCTGCTGGGCTTGATGAAGAGCCGCGACCCGAGTCGTTCAATCGTCTTTACGAATACCAAGCGTGCCGCCGAGCGGGTTTGGGGTTACCTCGAAGGTAACGGCATCGGTGCCGGTATCCTCTCGGGTGATGTGCCACAGAACAAGCGCCAACAGCTGTTGAGTGACTTTACCGAAGGCAAGCTGCCGGTGCTGGTGGCGACCGACGTGGCCGCGCGCGGCCTGCATATCCCGGGCGTCAGTCACGTGTTTAATTTCGATTTGCCGGATAACAGCGAAGACTATGTGCATCGTATCGGCCGCACGGCGCGTGCCGGTGAATCCGGTGACGCCATCAGCTTTGCCTGCGAGACCTATGCCTTCAACCTGATGGATATCGAGGAGTACATCGGCCATAAACTGCCGGTTGGCTACATTGATGCCAGTCTTCTGGTTGAGCCGAAACCGATGGTGAGGCTCGAGCGCAAACCGCGTCCCGATCGCGGTGGCCGGCCCGGGGCCGGCGGCAAACCGCAGCGTGGCCGCAGCGGACCACATAAGGCGCGTCGTCAGAGTTCGTAAAGCGGAGGATAAAACCGCCCTGAACAGCATTTCACCCCCCCTCATAAAGCTGCTAGTATCAAACAGATAATAAAGAAACCGGGAATCATCCCCGAGCTTTTTGACACATAATTCTATTGGCTGAGAGCAAGTGCCTGAACTGTTGAGGAAAATAACCGGCCGGTTCGGGAAGCGGCAGCTTCTCTGGGTAGTTAATGTGTTGCTGTTGTTTCTCGTTATACAGGCAGTTGCCAACTTGCCCTGGCTTGAGTCGACGCAGGAAGACGCGGCTACCCAGGCTGTAGCGACAGTGGCGATAACCCCCGGAGCTTCGCCACAAGTTCTGGCACGGCGAGTTGCCAATTGGCATCTCTTCGGTCAGGCTCAAAGCACCATAACAACAGGCCACCCGCCGGTCGCGCCCGAAACCAGGCTCAACCTGGTCCTGCTTGGTGTGATTGCATCTCCCATCCAGAAGAATGCTGTAGCGATAGTGGCCGCCGGGATTAATGCACCGGATAAAAGCTATGCTATTGGTGACCGCCTGCCGGGTGGTGCTACAGTCGATGAGATATACAGGGACAGAGTCATTATTAGATACCGCGGGCGTGTCGAAACCCTGACCCTGCACAGAAAGAAACTCAGTGATAAAGAATTAAGCATAAAATAATAAAATGGCATGTAGAGGTCGTGAAAAAAAAACAGGACAAGAACAGTCCGGGCCTGTTCGGTGGAACGGGTCAGGGTGGTCGATTTTATGTTTCTGTGTTCAGGTGTGATTGCCGCTGAACATTTTTCATCCTGATGGTGAATCCACATGGGCTGCTGGTAGAACAATGATGAACAAGGCTTATAAGATTTTTTTCAACTCAGCGTTAGCCCTGGGTCTCTTCCTGATTATGGGGATGACGCCTGCGTTGGCCCAATCACTCGCCGAGGCTGAAACGGCTGTATTGAATATGGAAAATACCGATATCAAAACCCTGATATCGACTGTCGCCGACAAGACCGGCAAGAACTTTATTGTCGACCCGCGAGTGAAGGGCAAGGTTACGGTGATTTCACACAAACCGGTAACCCGTGACGAACTTTACCAGATATTTCTCTCAATTCTTGAAGTCCATGGTTTTGCTGCCGTACCGGCTGACAAGGCGATCAAGATTGTGCCTGATGCGACCGCCAGACAAAGCAGTATTCCGACCGCAACCTCAGGCTCTCCCGGGCGCGGTGATGAGCTGGTGACTCGCGTGGTCAGTATTGATTATGTCAGTGCCACGCAACTGGTGCCGATTCTGCGTCCGTTGATTCCGCAACAGGGACACATGGCAGCCTTTCCTTCATCTAATGTATTGATTGTGTCTGATCGCGCTGAAAATATTGCACGTATCATAAAACTGGTTCGCCGCATCGACCGTCCGGGTAATGCCGACGTCGAAGTGATTACCCTGCAGCACGCTTCGGCCACTGAGTTGGTGCGCATTCTTTCCGCCTTGAATAAGCAAAACACAACGGCAAAGGGCGGCTCACCCGAGCTGGTGCTGGTGGCCGATGAGCGCACCAATAGTATCTTGCTCAGTGGCGACAAGGCCAACCGTCTGCGTTTGCGTGCCCTCGTGAGCCATCTGGATACGCCAAACGATGTCGCTGGCGATACGCAGGTGATCTATCTCAAACACGCTGACGCCAAGTCGCTGGTGCCGGTGCTGACCAGCGTCAGCAGCAGCATCGGTGATGACAAAAAAGGCGCTGCGGCTGCGGCGTCGGCCTCGTTACCCATCAGTATCCAGGCCGACGACAACACCAATGCCCTGGTGATTACCGCGCCCGCCGGCATGATGCGTTCCCTGCAGTCCGTGATCCGGCAATTGGACATTCGCCGTGCGCAGGTTCTGGTCGAGGCCGTGATCGCCGAAATCTCCACGACCAAAAGTTCCGAACTCGGCGTGCAATGGCTGGCGAACGGTTCTACCACGGCAGAGAATCCGGCTGTCATATCGCAATTCCCGGGCAGCAGCGTGGGTATCGTCGATCTGGCTACCGACCCGGCTACGGCACTGGGCAGCCTGGCGAACGGCCTGACAATGGGTATCGGCGATATTGTTGGCACGAATCGTTTCGCTGTCCTGGTGCGCGCGATTGCCTCGGATGATGAAGCCAATGTCTTGTCCACGCCGAGCCTCGTGATGCTGGATAACGAAGAGGCCGAGATTGTCGTCGGTCAGAACGTCCCGTTTGTGACCGGCTCGCAACAGACTACCGGTGGCCTGGCTAACCCTTTCCAGACCATTCAGCGTCAGGATGTCGGCTTGACCCTGAAGGTGAAACCACAGATCAATGAAGGCAATGCCATCAAGCTGGATATCACCCAGGAGGTTTCCAGTGTCGTCGCGGATAGCACCAGTGGCGCCGCCGATATCGTTACCAACAAGCGTTCAATTAAAACCAGCGTACTGGCAGACGATGGCGCAGTCGTGGTGCTCGGTGGCTTGATTACGGATGACCTGCAGGAGGGAGTGTCGAAGGTACCACTGCTCGGTGATATCCCGTTGATGGGGGCGTTGTTCCGGAGTAAAACAGCTACCAAGGTGAAGCGTAACCTGATGGTCTTCCTGCACCCGGTCATCTTGCGCGATGCCAGTGCCAATGCCGCCTACAGCAGCCGTAAATATAACTATATTCGTGGTCAGCAGATACAGGCCAAGCAGGATGGCGTGCACTTGTTACCAGATGAAGTAGCACCGGTATTGCCGACCCTGGATGAGTTTTTGGTATTACCACCGACCTTTAATGATGCAGTCACGAAACAGCAAGGTAATGTTAACTGATGCACTAAACGATGAGGATACCATGGTGAAGGAAGCCCCTGCCGTGGTGCAGCCATTACCGTTTGGATTTGCCCGACGGCACGGTATTCTGTTGACTGCGCAACAGCCACAACAGGTAACACTGACGTGTCGTGACAGTATTACGGCTACCACCCTGGCAGAGATACGACGTCATTTTGGTGTGGCCCTGAAGCTGAATTTTATCAGTGATGCAGAATTCGAGACCCTGTTGCAACGTCAATATGAACAGGGCTCGAATGGTGCCCTGAATATCATGGAAGATATTGAAGGCAACGATTTATTCAGTATTGCCCAGGACCTGCCTGAACCCGAAGATCTGATGGAAGATGAAGATGATGCGCCGATCATTCGTCTTATCAATGCGTTGTTGGCGGCGGCAATAAAAGAAAATGCCTCGGATATTCATATCGAACCGTTCGAGAACCGACTGGTCGTGCGCATGCGTGTCGATGGTGTATTGCGTGAAATACTCGAACCGAAACGCGTCCTCGCCCCCTTACTGGTGTCTCGCATCAAGGTGATGGCAAAGCTCGATATCGCCGAAAAGCGTTTGCCGCAGGATGGTCGGATCTCGCTGCGTATCGCCGGTCGCGCCGTGGATGTGCGGGTGTCAACCTTGCCGGCCGGTGGTGGTGAGCGTGTGGTGATGCGCCTGCTCGACAAGCAGGCCGGGCGACTCGATCTCGAGCATCTCGGCATGCCACCGCAAACCCTGAAGCTGATCAATGAGGTGATCCATCGCCCTCACGGCATCGTGTTGACCACCGGCCCTACCGGCTCCGGCAAGACCACTTCGTTATATGCCATGTTGACGCGCCTGAATAACCAGCAACGCAACATCATGACAGTTGAAGACCCGATCGAGTATTACATCGATGGCATCAGCCAGACGCACGTCAACACGAAGGTTGATCTGACCTTCGTGCGTGGTCTGCGGGCCATCTTGCGCCAGGACCCGGATATTGTCATGGTCGGTGAGATCCGCGATCTGGAAACGGCCCGGATCGCCGTACAGGCCAGTCTTACCGGACACATGGTGTTATCGACCCTGCATACGAATACAGCCGTCGGCGCAGTCACCCGTCTGCGCGACATGGGCGTGGAGCCGTTCCTGTTATCTTCGAGCCTGAATGCCGTGCTGGCGCAACGGCTGGTACGGGTCTTGTGTCCTGAATGCAAGCGTCCGCACGTCGCGCAGGCCAGTGATTGCGATGTACTTGGTGTCGTCACCGATCAGGCACCAACTCTCTATGAGCCGGTCGGCTGTTCGAGCTGCAATGGAATCGGTTACCGTGGCCGTATCGGTCTGTATGAATTGATCGTAATTGATGAAACCCTGCGCGGCATGATCCATGACGGCGCCAGCGAACAGGAGATGGAACAGCAGGCACGGCAACACACTAACGGGATCCGCGAAGAGGGACGCCGCCTCGTCCTGAGTGGCAGCACCTCGCTGGAAGAGGTGTTGCGTGTTACCCGTGAAGACTGAGCAAACGAGTTGAGCAGGCCACGTCATGAGTGCCTTTGAATTCACCGCGCTGGACGCTGCGGGCAGTACCCGCAAGGGTGTGCTGGAGGGCGATAGCCCGCGTCAAATCCGGCAGCAATTACGTGAACGCGGCCTGACCCCGTTAAATGTTGAAGAGGTGCGCCAGCGCGAAACACGTCGTGGTAAAAAGCGCGGCGGGCGCGGCATCAGTGCCACGGACCTGGCCCTGTTTACGCGCCAGCTGGCGACCTTGCTCGATTCCGGCCTGCCGCTGGAGGACTCGCTGCACGCCGTTGGCCGGCAAACCGAAAAGGCCCACATGCAAAGCACGATTCTGGCGGTGCGGGCGCGTATCAAGGAGGGCCATAGCCTGGCCGATGCGCTGGGTGATTTCCCGAATATTTTTCCCGAGCTGTACCGGGCCACCGTCGCCGCCGGCGAACAGACCGGGCACCTTGAAATAGTGTTGGCCCGCCTTGCCGATTACACCGAGAACCGCCAGGCCTTGCTGCAGGCTGTTTCCCAGGCCCTGATCTACCCGGCGGTCCTGACCTTTACGGCACTGGCCGTGGTCAGCCTGTTACTGGGTTATGTCGTGCCACAGGTGGTTCAGGTGTTTACGGATATCGGCCAGACCCTGCCGTGGTTGACGCGTGCATTGATCGCCAGTAGCCATTTTGTCCGGGATTTTGGCCTGCTCGCGGTGGTGCTGTTGCTCGCTGCCGGCTATGCCTGGCAGCGCCTGTTAAACAATGAGGCCATCCGTACGCGTTACGATGGCTTGCTGTTACGCCTGCCCCTGATCCGCCGACTGGTGCAAGGTGTCAACACAGCACGCTTTGCCCGCACCTTCAGTATCCTGACCTCGAGTGGCGTGCCGGTCCTCGAGGGCCTGCGCATCAGTGCCAGGGTGATGGCCAACCGGCTGATGCGCAAGGCCGTCGAGCAGGCGACGGCGCGCGTCCGTGAGGGCAGCAGCCTGCAACAGGCCTTAGAGAAGAGCGGCTGCTTTCCACCAATGCTCATTCATTTGATCGGCAGCGGTGAAACCAGCGGCCGCCTTGAGGATATGCTGGATCGTGCGGCACAGAACCAGGAACGGGAACTGGAAAACAGGATTTCCCTGTTAATGAAGATATTCGAGCCGGCCCTGATCCTGATCATGGGCGCTGTCGTATTGGTGATCGTACTGGCGATCCTGCTACCGATTTTTGATTTGAACCAGTTAGTGAAATAACCAGAGAAGAGCGCAAGGTAATGACTATGAAGCAAGCAAACAGGCAAAGACATACGGCAGGTTTCACCCTGATTGAAGTCATGGTGGTCGTGGTCATTCTCGGCATCCTCGCCTCCGTCGTCGTCGTCCGGGTCATTGATAAACCGGATGAGGCGCGCATCACCAAGGCCAGGCAGGACATCCTGGCGCTGGAAGGGGCACTGGGTTTTTATAAACTCGATAACCATGTCTACCCCTCCACGGACGAGGGTCTCGACGCGCTGGTCAGCAAGCCGGCCTCGGCGCGTAACTGGAAGCAGGGCGGTTATGTCGCTCGCCTGCCGAAGGACCCATGGAATACGCCATACCAGTACCTGAACCCGGGTGTGCATGGTGCCATCGATATCTATTCGCTCGGTGCCGACAAACAGCCCGGCGGTGAAGGCATTAACGCCGATATTGGTAACTGGGATCTCTGAACCGCATCTGTATGAAGTTGCGACCGACAGGTTTTACCTTACTCGAATTACTCGTGGTACTGGTGATCGTCGGTATCACCCTGAGTTTCGTCGTGTTATCACTCGGCCTGCGTAGCGACAGGGATATCCTGGCGGAAGAAGCACGGCGGATTGCGACATTGATGCAACTGGCCAGTGAAGAGGCCGTCGTGCAAGGCCGCGAGCTGGCCATGCAATTCGATGGCACGGCCTATCGTTTCCTGGTGCTGGACAAGGATCGCTGGCAGGCGATGACGGCGGACGATATCTGGCGTGAGCGTCGTTTGCCCGCCGGTCTGGACGCCGAGCTGGTGGTGGAAGGGCGCAGCCAGACCAGCGCCACGGCATCCGCCAGGCTGGTGTATTTTTACAGCAGTGGTGAAATCAGCCCATTCCAGCTGAGTCTGCAGGATAGCCAGCGTAAGTACCGGCATTATGTGAATGGTGACGCGCAGGGACTGATCCGGCATCTCGAGGAGACGGACGATGCCGGCTAGGCAGAGGCGCGAGCAGGGCATGACCCTGATCGAGGTGCTTGTCGCCCTGCTGGTCGTCGCCCTGGCGCTGGCGGCCGCCATTCGCAGTGTCGATACCGGGGTCCTGAATACCGGTTACCTCAAGCAGCGCAGCCTCGCGCACTGGGTGGCAATGAACCATGCCACCGAATTGCAATTGCAGCTGACCCCGCCGAAAAGCGATGGCCATTATGAAACCGGGATGGCCGGGCAGACCTGGCAGGTGCAGAGCAAGGCCAGCCCGACGGCGGATAGCGGCCTGTTGCGGGTCGAGATCCAGGTAAAAACAGGGCCTGATGCCGACGCCAGCCTGGCCAGTCTGATCACCTACGTGAGGAAACCCTGATGCTTGTTGCCAGGCGAGAGGCCGGCCTGACCCTGATTGAGCTGCTGGTCGCGGTAGCGATATTCTCCCTTCTCGCGGCACTGGCCTACGGCGGACTGATCAATGTGCTTGCGACGCGCACGGCCGTGGACGTGGAGTCACAGCGGCTGGCTACATTACAGCGGGCCTTTTTACGCATTGGCCGGGATCTCGAACAGGCAGCACCGCGCGGGATCCGCGATGCCTATGGCGATCAGCAACCGGCCTTGCGCAGCCTGGTGGATAGCGATGCCGGTCTGCAGACAGTCATCGAGTTGACCATTGCCGGGCGCAGGGCCTTACCGGGCGAGACCCGCAGCAAGCTGCAACGCATCGGTTACGTATTACGCGAAGATGCCTTGCTGCGCCTGAGCTGGCCGGTACTGGACCGGGCGCAGGATACGGTGGCACATGAATCGACCCTGCTCGAAGGCATTGAAGACCTGCAGCTGCGCTACCTGACAGTGGAAGGGGTATGGTTAACCCAATGGCCTGCAGAGACCGAGCCGACAACAGCGGAGTCGGTCTTGCCGGCAGCAATCGAGGTGAACATGAAAGTCGAGCACTGGGGCAGGCTGCGCCGCCTTTACCGGGTGGCGGGATGACCGGCATGAGGACGACATGTTCTCGTATGAACGGCACCGCACTGGTCACGGCCTTATTGGTTGTGGCCCTGGCCAGTACCGCAGCGGCAGCGATGCTGAAACAACAACATCTGGATATTCGTCGGGCCAGTAATGTTTTTAACGCGGATCAGGCGGGCCTCTACGCACAGTCGGCAGAGGCCTGGGTCATGCAGGTACTGCGGCGCGACCAGCAGGCAAGCAAACAGGACAGCCTGGCGGAGGCCTGGGCGACACTGCGGGAGCCTATTGATATAGAAGATGGTCAACTGTTGGTGCAGGTTGAGGATTTGCAGGGGCGCTTTAATCTGAATAATCTGCTAGACAAGGAAGGTCGGCCGAACAGGGCGGAACAGGAACGCTTTCAGCGTCTGTTGGCGCTGCTGGAACTGGATACCGCGCTGGTGTTCCCGGTACTGGACTGGATCGATAGCGATATCAATGCCAGCTTTCCCGGCGGTGCCGAAGATAATGAATACCTGCGCGACCCGCCGGCCCACCGGACCGGCAATGCGCCTTTTGCCAGCAGCAGCGAACTCCTGCTGGTGAAGGGTATCGGCAGCGCGGAGTATGCGCGCCTCGAACCGTACGTAAGCGCCTTGCCCGCGCCGGTCGCGATAAATGTAAATACCGCGCCGGCGATGATACTGGCGGCCAGTATCGAGGGTATGGGCCTGGCAGAGGCGCAGGCATTTGTGCAGGCAAGACCGACAAACGGTTATGAAGATGTGGATGCCTTTCACAATGAGCCTTTGCTGGACGGACGTAAGGCTGTCGGGCTGGGCGTCAGGAGCGACTATTTTGCGATCAGGGTGACAGTATCACTTGACCGGCATCAATCCACACTAACTACGCTTGTGCGCAGGGGAAGCGGTGATATGAACGGCGGGAATGAAACAATACGCGTATTGCGACGCAGCCGGGTGGAACTATAGATATGCAGCAATTATTCATACATTTACACGCACAGGGCGCAAGCTGGGCCTGTTGTCAGCATGGCGATACCTTACCGGGTCAGATCGCGCATGGCCCCTTGACGGACATCCCGGCCACCGCTGACGAGGTTATCGTGTTTGTTCCGAGCAGCGATGTCTTGCTGCTATCCACCGTCTTGCCAAGGCAGTCCCGGCAGCGCCTGCAGTGCGCGGTTCCCTATGCACTGGAAGAACAGTTTATCGATGATGTTGAGTCACTGCATGTGGCCGTGGGTCGCCAGCAGGGCGACGGTCGTGTATTTGCGGCAGTGGTCGCCGGGACAAAAATGCGGGCCTGGCTGGATGAACTGCAGGCCGCAGGTATCGAGCCGGCGGTGCTCATGCCAGAGACCCTGGCACTGCCTCAGGTGGAGGATGGCTGGTCGGCCTTGTGCTTGCCGGACGGGCAATACGTGGTGCGTAGCGGTGAGCAAACAGGCTTTGCCTGTGACCACGAAAATCTTTCCATTCTGGCCCCGCGGTACCAGGCCGGGCAAACTGATGGCGTGCACCGGGTGCATGTGATCAATTGTACGGACAAAGACGCCGATGCCGCAGAGCTTGAACAGGCCTTTGGTTTGCCCGTCAGTGTCGAGGGCTGTCAGGCGGGCGGTGCCCTGGCGAGCCTGATCGAGGGTTATGAAAAAGGTCAGGGGATTAACCTGCGCCAGGGTGAATACAGTTATGTCTCGCAGTTACTGAAGGGGGCGCGAAGCTGGTTACCGGCCGCGGTCATGCTCGTGTTGTGGCTGACGCTGACCATAGGTAACAGTATTTACGAATATGCGCGCCTCAGTGCCGAGGACGAGGCATACCGCGACAAGATTACTGATCTATATAAACAGACATTCCCTGCTGCACAACGCATTGTGAATGCCCGTTTGCAAATGGAACAACGTTTGAATGCCCTGCGTGGCAGCACGGTGAGTGACGGCGGTTTTTTGTCCCTGATGGCAGAAGCAGGCGGTGCGCTGGCAAAGGTGAAGGGGCTTGATTTGCAAAATCTGAGTTATAAGCAAGGCAAGCTCGATCTGGATCTGAAGCTGGTTGATCTGCAGCAGCTGGATGATCTCAAACAACAGCTGATAGCCATTAAGGGTATCGAGGTCGATGTGCAGTCTGCGACAGTAAAGGATAACAGGCTGGAAAGCCGTATCCGTATCGGGAGACGCAAATGAAAAACTGGTTTACGGGCCTGAGCATCCGCGAGCGTCGCAGCGTAGCTGTTGCGGCACTCGTGCTCCTGATTTTATCGGTCTATATATTTGTGTGGGAGCCATTGGGTAACCAGCGCGCTCAATTACAAACATCTCTGCAGGCGCAACGTCATACTTATGCGTGGATGCAGCAGGCAGCGGCTGAAATCAGGCAGCTTTCAGGGCAGGCTGCCGACGTTAAAAAGCACAGCGGTTCCCTGCTGGGCACGATTAACAGCACGGCAAAGCCGCTATTGCATGGTGCTACCCTCAAGCGGGTTGAGGAAGATCGTCAGCGCGGTGTTCGGGTCTGGATTGAAGAGGTTGCCTTTGATGATTTAATCCTCTGGTTAGGTCAGATAGAACAGGAATATGGTATACAAGTGTCGAGTCTTGTTAGTGAACGTCATGCTACAACGGGCCGGGTAAATGTCAGATTGATCCTGCAGCATGGCTGAGGCGAACGCATTCTGGGTTTAGTCCAGAGCCTGGTGACATGTGTCTTTTAGCGAGGCAGGGCAACGGAAGAAACGGCTTTCAAGGTAAAGGTTTCCAGGGTACTGAAAAGACGCTCTGTGCTGACCGGCTTGGAAAGAAACTCGTTCATACCGGCCTGCAGGCAGGCCAGGCGATCATCTTCACTAATGTTTGCAGTCAGGGCTATGATCGGGACGCTGTTATTTCTATCCTCCTCTGCACGCCAGATACGCGTTGCCGTAATGCCGTCCATGATCGGCATATGCATATCCATAAAGACAATGTCATAACGGTTGCGGCGTAATCGCTCCAGTGCCAGCTCGCCGTTTTCAACGACTTCAACGTTGTGCCCGGCCTCTATCAGCGTGGTTGAGATAAATAACGCATTAATCTCGCTGTCTTCCGCGAGCAGAATATGGCGTCCGGCAGTATCTTCGGCCGAGGATATATAAGGTTCGTCCTCTGTAACCTTTTCGGGCACAGCGCCGGCACCGGTCAACCGTAGCGGAATTTCGAACCAGAAGGTGCTGCCTTTTGCCGGCGTACTGTCGACACCGATATCGCCATTCATCATGCGCACCAGTTCACGGGCAATGGTGGTGCCAAGACCGGTACCGCCGAAACGACGTGTCGTGGACGAATCAGCCTGGGTAAAGCTTTCGAATATCTGCGATAGCTGTTCTGTATCGATGCCGATGCCCGTGTCGATGATCTCCATGCGCAACCGTTGCGTGGTGTCATCAACACCAGCCCTGATGGTGACCCCACCCTGTTCAGTAAACTTGATCGCATTACCGGCAAGATTGAGCAGGATCTGGCTGAGACGGTATGAATCGCCAAGCAGGTTTTTCGGCACGTCGGGCGCAATGACGTAATTGAATCTGATGTTCTTTTGCCGGGCCAGCGGACTGAGGACGATCGACACTTCCTGCAAGGTATCCTCGATAGAGAAGTTCCTTTTCTCGAGTGAAAGTTTACCTGCCTCGATCTTTGAGAAATCCAGCAGGTCATTGATGAGCATATGCAGGCGATTGGCCGAGGTCGACAAGCCATTAATATAAACCTGCTGGTCGTTATTCAGTGCAGTGGTCTTGAGCAGGTTTATCATGCCGATTGCCGCACTCATCGGGGTCCGAATTTCGTGACTCATTGTCGCCAGGAATCGACTCTTGGACGCGTTCGCGGCATCTGCTGCCTGGCGGGCCCGTTGAATGGTTTTCAGCATGGCGTCCAGATAGAGGGGCAGGACGATCAAGGCAATCAGCTTGAAGCTGCTCTCCAGCGCGTGCGTCGAGAAGCGCGGGTCGAGCAGACAAACGAGCCCGTAAGACAGGATACTGAAGGCGGCGGTGGCATACAGGTAAGAACGCCCGAAGCGGCCCCCCTGGCTGATGAAAAGAAGAATATAGAGTAAATAGAAGGGACTGTCGGACTTGCCCACCAGCAGGCTGGAGATGGTGACAAAAACAATATCTACAAAGGTCACGATGTAGCGCCGCGGTATCTTACCGGGGTATTTCAATATGCGGGTCAGTACATAGATCGAGTAGAGCGTGAAGGTGAACAGCAAAATCAAAAAGTCATAGGTGCCAATATCAAAATAGCCCATGATGGTGCCGCCGCCGATGTAGATCGACATAAATATGCCAATACCAAGGCGTACCAGTGCTGATTTGTATTCCTGGTCATCACGTACCCGGGCGGGTACAACAAGCTCGGTCAGGCTCTTCAGCGGCATGTTGACATGACCTCCTGGTTATTTTTGTTTTTGCGTCGAAAGGTCTAGGCTTGCGTTACCGGCATAATATCATCAAAGCTGTGTATTGCAGGAAACTCGCCGACGTCCCTGGCCGGTCCCCGGGTGTCGGGTTTATGGATAGCGAGCAGATGTGCCATGCCGTAGTTTTGTGCCGAGCGTAATACCGGCAGGCTGTCATCAACCAGCAAGGTGTGTTCGGGATCGAAGTGTTCACAAGCCTGTAATGCCTGCCAGAATTCCGGGTGTTCCTTGGGCATACCGAAATCATGCGCGCAGATAATGTTGTCAAAGTGTCCGCGCAGCCGGGTATGCTGCATTTTCAGATCCAGGCTCATGGCATGTGCATTCGTGACAAGCACGGTGCGCTTGCCGGCCGCGCGAACAGCCTCCAGAAACTCGATGACATGCGGGTGCACGGCAATCAGGTGTTCAACCTCGCGCTTCAGCTCGGCGATATCAAGGCCCAGTTCACGGGTCCAGTAATCCACGCAGTACCATTGCATGGTGCCTTCTATGGCGCGCATGCGTGGAAACAGTGTTTGCTTTGATACCTCGATCTCAAGTCCGTGATATTCGGCGTAGCGCAGCGGTACGTGTTCTGTCCAGAAATGGTTATCAAAGTGCAGGTCCAGCAGGGTGCCGTCCATGTCGAGAAACACGGTATGTATATTTTTCCAGTCAAGCATGTCATTTATAGCGGGGTCAAAAAACAGGCCATAACTGTAACAGAGATTGCCATATTGAAGATCAGGTTTTCTGCAGGGTTTTCTCTGGCCGGCATATTGGACTATAGTCAGGATAACAGGCCTCCATGGCCTCCCAGGGACAATCCCGGGAGCAAGACTATGTCTGTAAAACCAGAAATTATTTACCTGTTAGCGTTGTTTTTTAGTGCTTTTTCGCCCCCCCTGTTGTCCGAGCAACTGACCCCGCAGGAGATGGAAGAGTGGCTGTTTGATGACAGTGACAGCTTGACCGAAGAGGTTAACGAGGGTGAACTGGTATTTCTGCAACAATCTCCGAAAAAACAGGTTCATCACCACCATAATAGTATCCTGATAAGCGACAACAGTGTCGAAGACGGCTGGATCAGTCTGAAGCAGTGTCACCGCAATCTCGATCCCATATCATTGGCACAGATCGTCTTTCGCCAGGACCGCGTCCGCGGCCTCAAGGTGGACAGGATTAACAACATTGACATGGCCTGGGTCGAAGGCGCCTCGATCCAGTTACAGGGCGTCAAGCGGAATGCATTGTTATGTATCCGTGCCGAGACGCGCAGCTTTGTCTACAACGGTGATGGTACCTACAGTCTGCATAGCGGGCCCTTTATGCGACGGTTTCTTGATGGTTATTACCCGATGCGGGTCACGCTGGACGTCTCGGTCGATAGCGAGCGGCTGCGTTTTTACCGCATGACGCCGGCAAGCCAGGCCGGGTTTGATTTCAGGCACAGCGACAGGAGTGTGCATTTCGAAGCCCTGTTCGAGGGTCGCCTGCGCACTGAAATCATGTTTCATGATCTGGCGCCGGGAAATGTCAGCGCACAACAACAGGGCCGTGGTAAGATCGCCGAAGACGGCAGGAGATAACGCCGGTTTTACACAGCAGCCAGCAGGGCATTGCAGCACATGCGCGACAAGCCACAGATCCTGAAAACAGAGACTATCGCCCGGACCCGGATATTCAATATTGAACAGGTGCAGTTACGCTTCAGTAACGGCATTGAGGTCGAGTACGAACGTGTACGTGCTTCCCCCAATGGTTCAGTATTGATTATCCCGATGCTGGATGATGATACTGTGCTCCTGATCCGTGAGTACGCCGTAGGCGTGGAACGCTACGAACTTACCCTGCCGAAAGGGCTCATCGAAAAGGGCGAATCACCGCTTGAGGCCGCGAATCGAGAAATCATGGAAGAGGTGGGTTACGCCGCTCGTTCACTCGAGCACCTTACGGCGTTAACGCTGGCGCCGGGCTATCTTGGCTCGACCACCCAGGTCGTCCTGGCACAGGATCTCTATCCACACCGCTGTGCGGGTGATGAGCCCGAGGAAATGGAAGTTGTGCCATGGTCTTTGCGCCACCTCGATGGACTATTACAGGATGAAGCCTGTAGCGAGGCAAGGACGATAGCGGCCCTGTATATGGTTCGCGATCGCCTGGCGACCAGGAGAGCCTGATGTCCTGGCCGGATGACAAGTTACTCGAGGATGTTATGGCGCTCGCCGTCAAGGCCGGGCATGAGATCCTGCGTATCTATGAAACCGACTACGCCATCGAACACAAAGATGACATGACCCCGCTGACCGAGGCGGATATGGCGGCGCACCATATTATTGATGCCGGTCTGCAGCAACTTACGCCGGATATCCCGATTCTCTCGGAAGAGTCCGCCAAGATACCTTTCCAGGAACGACAGCAATGGTCCCGCTACTGGCTGGTAGACCCGCTGGACGGCACGCGCGAGTTTATCAAGCGCAATGGTGAATTCACGGTCAACATCGCACTGATCGAGAATGGCGAGCCGGTTCTTGGGGTCGTCTATGCACCGGTGATCAGGATGAGTTATTACGCGCGTCGGGGGGCAGGCGCCTTTCGCAAGGAAAATGGCAAGCCGGCGAGTCCGATTCAGACTCGCCGGCCGTGTGCCTCACCGGTGCTGGTTGCCGGCAGTCGATCGCATCGTGGCGACTCGCTGAACGCCTATCTCGAGCGTCTGGAAGATTATGAGGTTATCAGTGTCGGCAGCTCCCTGAAGTCCTGCATGGTCGCCGAGGGGAACGCCGATATTTACCCGCGTCTCGGTCCGACCTCTGAGTGGGATACCGCCGCGGCGCAGTGCATCGTCGAAGAGGCCGGTGGCCGCCTCACCGATACGAACATGCAGACCCTGCGCTATAACACGAAGGATTCGTTGCTGAATCCGCATTTTTTCGTATTTGGTGATCCTGACCGGGATTGGTCGGAATATCTCGAAGACTAGGCAGGTTTACGGGCGCTCGTCGTAGACGGCCATGATTGCCCTGAGCTCGCGCAATACCCTGGCCGCTTCCTCTTGATCCAGATCGCGAGTTTGTTCGAGCCTGACCCCCATCTCCATACTGCTGATCGTTGCGCGCACTGCCTCACAGCCGTTCTTGCATAATGCCTCGACGCATTGATTGACCTTGTTTGAATCCATATCTGCCTGGGATTGCCGTGATGGGGGACAGGGAATTATGCCAAATTCAGGGTTTTTATTCCAAAGAGAATATATCGGCGATGCTTTATATTTGTACAGTTCAGCCGGTCGACGCCCGTGGAGGGGATAAACGGCGATAGTCGCGAACAGGAGGGTCTGGCGGGTTGCCATCAAGCGGGTGGGTCTGGGGACGGTTTTTAAGTCGGATTACAGTGGCTAGCAGGAAAAAAATGGTGGCCGGGGACGGAATCGAACCGCCGACACGGGGATTTTCAATCCCCTGCTCTACCGACTGAGCTACCCGGCCAAATTTTTTGTGTCTTTCCCGAGTCACAGGAGCGCGCTATTAAAACGGTTGGGGCAGGTAGAGTCAAGTGACTTCACACAGAAACCGACGGGATATGTGGCTTGCGCGCGGAAACAGCATGCAATACCGTGTTCTGCACACTGAAAAAGGTCATTGGAATGCGCAAAGATTCGACAACGCCAGCTGGTTACCAGCTGATTGAAACCCGTTTGCAGGAAAAACTGTCGGATGGCACGACCCGCTGTAACCTGTGCCTGTGGCGCTGCAAGCTCAAGCATGGTCAGCGCGGTTTTTGCCAGGCGCACGTGAATCGGCATGGCACGCTGTACAACCTTTCTTACGGCATCCTCTCGGCCATTGATACCGGCCCGATCGAGGAAAAGCCCGTCAAGCACTACCGCCCCGGCACCCGCGTTATGTCGATCGGCAGCTACGGCTGCAATTTCCGTTGCGGGGGTTGCCATAACCTGGAAATCTCGTGGGGCGTGTCGGCACTGGATGACCTGGCCCGTGGCGAGTCAACCGCCGCCTGGGTGCCAGCCGAGGAGATGGTGGCAGTGGCGCTGCGCCATGGCGTGCAGGGCATTGCCTTTACCTATTCCGAGCCAGCCGTGTGGCTCGAGTATGTGCTGGATGTCTCGAGACTGGCGCATGCCGCCGGCCTGTATACGGTGTATGTCTCAAACAGCTTTGTCACTGACGAGGCGCTGGCACTGATGGCCCCGCATGTCGACGTGTTGTGTTCTGATATCAAGAGTCTGAGCGATGCCTTCTATCATGACATCTGCCCGACTGCGAAGGTCAGCCAGGTGCTCGATTCCATCCACAAGGCCCAGCAGCTGGGGATCCATGTTGAAACGCGCACGAATATCATCCCTGGCAAGAACGATGATATTGCAGAGCTAAAACAGATCGCCGAGTGGATTTATAAACACCTTGGTGCAGACAGCCCCTGGCATATCACGAAATTTTTCCCGGCGTATAAACTGGCGGATGTACCCGCCACCCCCTCGGCGATCATGTGGGCCGCTCATGATGCGGCACGCGAGGTCGGGTTAAAGAACGTTTATGTCTATGACGACAAGGGCTGTGATTGTGCCGAGTCAAACATGCCGGTGGCCGAATACCTGGCGGCGGACGACCTCAGCGCGATTCACGCGGTCAAGAAATGCGCGGCCAGTTGCTGCGGCGACGAAGGGGTTGTGCTGAAAAAATATGAACAGGTCGAATAATAACCGCGCAGGGTTCAGGTTTTTCTCGCCGGGCAAGACGCTGCTGGCAGGCCTGCCAGCACATTATTCGGTGGGTGGTACAAAGGCCTCGGGCGTATCTGAGCCCTCACCAAAGAAAAACTTTTCCATCTGTTCTTCAAGAAAGGCGCGGCCCTTGGGATCGACAACACTGATGCGGTATTCATTGATAAGAATGGTTTGCTGTCCCATCCACTGCTGCCAGGCTTCCTTGCTGACATTTTCATAGATACGCTGGCCTAGTTCACCAGGATAAGGCGGCTTGTCGAGACCTTCTGCTTCTTTACCGAGTTTTACACATTGGACGGTACGGCTCATGTCCTGTCTCCTGTAAGGTTTTTCTGAAAGATAGCGAGTAAATTCTTCACCGGCGTGGCAAGACCCAGCGCCTCCGGTTGGCGTGTGTTATACCAGAGCGTGTCCGCGGAATCCATTATCGCCCTGTCCCTGAACTCACCGCGTATATGCACGGGCGTGATGTCGAGATGAAAGTGGCTAAAGCTGTGACGCAGGCCGGGCCAGATTTGCATGTCGTGCAGGGCGAACTGTAATTGCGCACAGCACCACTTTTTCAGGCTGGCCTTGCGCAGTGCGCAGTCGGCCTCCGGCAGGCTCCACAGACCGCCCCACAAGCCCGTCGGTGGGCGCTGTTGCAGGAATACCTCGTCATGCTCATTGCTCAGTAACAGCATGAGGGTCGCGCGTACCGGCAAGGTCTTTTTCGGTTTCTTGCCTGGATACATGGCGACAGAATTTGTCAGGTGGGCCTGGCACGCATCGGCCACCGGGCAATCCGGGCAGCGGGGCTTGCCGCGCGTGCACAGTGTCGCACCGAGATCCATGATTGCCTGCGTATATTGGGCCGTGTGCGTGGCCGGGGTCAGTGCCTCGGCATATTGCCACAAGCGGGTTTCAACCTGCTTGTGGCCCGGCCAGCCGGCGACGGCATAAAAGCGTGACAGGACGCGTTTGACGTTACCGTCGAGGATGGCGTGATGCTGGTGCTGGCTGATGGTAAGAATGGCGGCGGCCGTAGAGCGGCCGATACCGGGCAGGGCCATGACCTGTTCAAGGGTCTGCGGAAAGTGGCCGGCATACTTGTCACGCACGAGCCGGGCTGCCCGATGCAGATTGCGGGCGCGGGCATAGTAGCCAAGCCCGGTCCATAAATGCAAAACCGTATCCAGTTTGGCGTTGGCGAGCGTCAGCAGGTCCGGGAACTGCTGCATAAAGCGCTCGTAGTAGGGGATGACAGTGGCAACCTGGGTCTGTTGCAACATGATCTCGGAAACCCAGACCCGGTAGGGATTAATCTCCTGTTGCCAGGGCAGGTCATGACGGCCATGCCGTTGGTGCCATTCGAGCAGGCGCGAGGAAAATTCGTCTTCAGGCATGTGCTAATTACTGTTTGCGAGCCGTTCCAGGCCATCGATGGTACGCAGGACTTCTTGCCGTAACTTGCGCTCGAGCAGTGGTGGGCCGATCAAAGGCGGCACCCAGAAGGCGGGCTTCAGGTCGGTGCTGAAATGAATACGTGTCTGCTTGTCTTCGGCACTGATTTTCCAGCGCGCATGGGCATATTCAAAATCACTTTTTTCCGGCACTACCTGGGCGACAATAACATTGCCCGCCAGCTCTTCGACATCCTGTACCTGGATTATCGTTTTACAAAAAAAAGTAATACAGGTTCTGGTTTTAACATAGACGCGGTGACTGACATCGTCGAGGGAGTACATGACATAGCTTTCCTGAATAATATCGTTAACCGATTTCAGGTGGTTGTAGTCCGTCAATGCACGTTTCACAAGCCGGCTATCAGCATCAAGCAAGGCCTCGACTTCTATGAAGTAACGTTTTTCATGATGGCTGACGGTTGCCGTCACGATTTCGCCAGCGTGCCCCGATACACAGACCAGGGCAAGTCCTGAAACTATTAAATATTTAAGCATGCGTTGTTTTTTCAGAGACCGAGAATACCCTTGAGTAATTCCTTCTTCTCTTCCCTCTCGCGCTGCTTGCGCTCACTGCGCAGTTCTTCCGGCGTCTTCGCCGGTGCAGGCTGTGTTTCGGGCGCAGGCTGAGGTTGCGTCGAGGGTGCCGGTTCACTGGCCTTTTTGTCTTTACCAAACAGGGAGTCGAGCAACTTCTCCTCGAGTTTCTTTTTTTGCGTCTTTTCAATGAGGCGACCGATCGCGCGCTGCCAATCGATTTGATAGGACGGGTCTAACAGGTCGCCCGTGAGGTTAACCTGTAAGGGAATGCCGACATATTCTTCCTTCAGATCAAGCTGCGTGGCCAGGGTCTTGTCGATATTGGTCTTCAAGGTGTAATCAATACGGTTGCTAACAATATCAATCATGCCCTCACCGCGAACGAGCGGCAGTGGCGACTCAATCACCAGGTCCTGGCTTCGCAAGATACCGTTCTGTGCCTGCATACTGATGCTTAACCTGTTGAACTCGGTTTTTTCTTCGCCCGTCGCAGCCGGTTTGGGCTGGCCTTTGTAGAGGGCGTAGGTCTCCCTGATGATTTGGCTGACATCAATGCCTTTCAGGGCCCCCTTGTTCACCTGCAGGCTGATCTCGCCGTTCAGGGTTTTCTTCAGGGCCAGGATGTCTTGTCCGCGGGCGGTGAGTTTGGCCCTGACATCGCTTTCGCCAACCAGCAGATCAGTGTCATACATGGCCTGTGTAACCGGGCCGATCTGGACGCCGTTAAGTGACTCATCGATGGACAGGAGTGGCTGACTGCCGTAGTTACTGCTGGCGTCGACAATGATGTTGCCCTTGTACTGGCCACCGTACAGCGCGGCGGTGATCGGACTAAGCTGCAGACGGCCACGTTCCAATGCGATGCCAAGCTGGACATTTTCCGCGAGCAGCCGGCTGACAGTGACGGCGCCGGCCTGAATGCTCCCCTTGATATCGACACTGCGTAACAGGTCGGTCGGGATCAAGTCGCTCGCGGCTGCTGCATGGGCCGTGTTGATCAGGCGCAGGCCACTTGTCGGGCTGTTCGCGGCCGGGGTTAAATAGCGATCCAGATCGATTCGATCCAGGCTGAGGTTGGGGAGGAGTCGCAGGCGCTGCCCGTTGTGCAGGCCGAGCTCGCCGTTGAGCAGGGTATCATCCACAACCAGTTGCAGGTCGTTGAGTTGCAACCGCTTCAGGGTCCCGGTAAGCAGGCTGTCCAGACTCATGCGCTGCAGCGCCTTGCTGTCGGCCGTGGCCGGGAGGCTGACGCCGAATTGTGGCAGGACCTTGCGTGGGTTGAAGCTGGCCAGGGCTATCTTGCCGTTGACGCTCGGGTCGCTGCCGAGCAGGTTACCGAGCGTAACATTACCGCTAAGTGCCAGTTCCCCAAGTTGGAGCGTGAGCTTGCTCAGGGACAGGGATTGTTTGCCAAGGTCTGCGGCGAGCGTGGTGCGGAGCTTGATGCTCGTATTGATAGCGGGATCACTGCTCTGCAATTTGCCATCGAGTGAGATGTCGACAGGCTGACCGGGCTCCAGCGTGCCGCTGTTCAGGTCGAGTGCGGTCAGGCGGAAGGATTTCGCATTGGCCGCATCCTGAAATTGTATGCTGGCGTTATCCAGTTCGATGCCGCCGATGGCCAGCGCTGCCAGTTGTGGCGTAGCGCCAGGCTTGTCTTTCCCTGCGGGCTTTTTGTCGCCGGCCAGGTCAGACCAGTTATCCCGGCCCTGTTTGTTGCGTTGCAGATTCAGTTCCAGGCCACTCAGGACCAGCGTATCCATTTCGAGTTCTTTTCTCAGTAATGGCAGCAGGCGCACCCGGATCTGGGCGGCCTCGATTTTGGCAAAGGCCTGGTCGCCAAACCCCGGGGCGTTACCCAGTTCCACGGCACCGGTATTGATGCCCAGCCAGGGGAATACACTCAGGCTCAGATCGCCTTCGATCTTCATGGAGCGCCCGGTCTTCTCGGTCACCACCTGGGTGATCTCATCACGAAAGTCATTGGGCTCCACCAGCAGCGGAATAACGATGATGGCAACGATTAACAGACCGATCAGGCCACCAATGATAGCGAAGACGATTTTAAGTAGTTTTCCCATGATGCTGTATCCCGTAGTTGGCGGCAGGTCAATGCCGGTGCTGGCGAAACGGACTTATCATAGTATAGAGAATCTGACACAAGAATGGAGCGGGTGAGGAGAATCGAACTCCCGTATGCAGCTTGGGAAGCTGCCGTTCTACCATTGAACTACACCCGCAATATTTTTGATGCTTTACAGACCCGTTCTTTTTCCTGCCGGTGAGCAGGGATTCGCAGTAAGCCGGTCTGAATGGGAGCGGCTTGCCTGCAGGCCGCCGCATTGGAGCACCTATGAAGTATATATGCTGTTTATCTCCCGGGCATAGCGTTCCTGGATTTTATTGCGTTTTATCTTGAGAGTGGGGGTTAGCAGCCCATTGTCGACCGTCCACGGTTCAAAGGTCAAAATGAGACGACGGACCTTGGCGTAGACGGGGAAACCCTTCAGCTGTTTGCGCAGGCGATCGAGCACATGCTGGCGTACTTTTTTCGCGGTGAGGGTCTTTTCCCCGAAGGGGTCTTCGATACCGAGTTGTGGCGCGACTTTCGTCCACTCTTCCTTATTGAGCACGATAACGGCGCTGAGAAATGCTTCGCCCTCGCCGAGAACCATGGCCTGTTCACACAAGCTGTCGAGGCAGATGCTGGCCTCCATGTCGGCCGGTGGTACTTTTTCACCATTGGACAGCACCAGGATATCTTTCATGCGACCGATTATATAGATGTGATTATTTTCGATGCGTGCCAGGTCGCCGGTATGTAGCCAGCCATCGGCATCGATTATCGCGGCGGTCGCCTCGGGGTTATGCCAGTAGCCGAGCATCATGCCGTGGGTCTTGACCAGCAATTCATGATTGGCGTCGATCTTGATATTCACGTCGCGCAGTGCGACGCCGACACTGGCCGGGTCGTTATCATCGAGCGGGTTGCCACTGATAACCGGGCTCGTTTCGGTCAGGCCGTAGCCCTGGGCAATATTCAGACCGAGACCGATCATGCTTTGGGCCACCCGGTAAGGGAGTGCCGCGCCGCCACTGACGCACAGACGCAAGCGACCGCCCAGGCGGGCACGAATCTTACGGGCGATGAGTTTGTCGAGTGACGGGTTGATCAGCCTCGCCAGCAGGCCGGTCAGGAGACCGCCGCGCCCCTGGCGAGACTCGAAGCGCCACCAACCGGTACGGATCGTCAGCCGGAACAGCAGGCGGGCCGGCAGCGGCCGATGTTTCACTTGCTGCAGGATACGCTTGTACAGGCGTTCAAAGATGCGTGGCACGGCGATCATGGCGGTTGGCCTTATTTGCAACAGGTCATCGGCAAGCTGGGTAATCGAACGGGCAAAGGCCACGCTGGCACCGGCCATCATGGGCAGGTAATAGCCAGCAGTCCGCTCGAAGGTATGTGACAGGGGCAGAAACGAGAGGAAGACATCCTCGGGATACAGCGTGTAAGTGGCGAGCGCAGACTCGGTAACCGAGAGGATATTCCGATGGCTGAGCATGACGCCCTTGGGGCGGCCGGTCGTTCCCGAGGTGTAGACGATAGTGGCAAGCTCATGACCGTTTGCCTCACGTTTCTGCAGCGGTTCCGGGGCGGTCTTTTCCAGCCACTGTTCGGCTGCAAGCACGCGGTTGTCATCATCTTTGTCAGTATTGCTGAAGACGGTGATGACACGCTGCAGCGAATCAAGCCCGGCACCCGCGGCAGCGATGCGATGCCAGATACAGGCGTCGGCAATCAGTAAGCGAACACCGGCGTCGCCGATAATGTAGGCAATGTTGTCGGCTCGGTCATCGCAGTAAAGCGGCACAATAACGAGCCCGAGGCCGAAGGCGGCCTGGTCGGCAATGACCCACTCGCTACTGTTGCGCATGAGCAGGGCAACACGGTCACCGCTTTGCAGACCCTCATTGCGCAGGGCCTGCTGCCAGCAGGAGACTTGCTCGGCGAGCTCGCGCCAGCTTAACTCCCGCCACTGTGCACGGGATTTGTCGAATTGGCGATAAGCGATAGCGTCCGGGCTGTGGTGAAGCCGGGCAAGAAAGAGTCCGTCCAGGGTGCCCGCCTCGTCTGCCTTGATGAGGTCTGTGCCGGTGGTAGTCATACAATGTCCCTTTATATTCACCGGTATTGTATAGGCACGGGTACGATTTTGCATTGACCATCCCGGGCCGGAACCGGTAGGCTTGCGCGATGAAAATTCAGCTCAATGGCGAAAATCACGATATTCCGGAGGCTTGTACCGCCGCCGGACTGGTCGAACAGCTGCAGCTGTCCGGCAAGCGTATCGCCATGGAGGTCAACCTGGAAATCGTGCCACGCAGTGAATATCCCTCTTTCCAGCTCAACGCCGGTGACCGGGTTGAGATCGTGCATGCCATCGGCGGCGGCTAGGCCATATGCCCGCGCGGGATGATGGCTGCGCAGGTCGTCATAGCTGTTATAATTCCGGCCTGTTTTTGTATTATTCCGGGAAATATTCATGAGCCAGGCCCTACACACTGCAAGTATCGATAAACCCCTCGTCATCGCCGGCGTCGAGTACCAGTCGCGACTACTGGTCGGAACCGGCAAATACAAGGATCTCGACGAGACCCGTCTGGCCACCGAGGCCAGTGGGGCGCAGATCGTCACCGTGGCCATCCGGCGGAGCAATATCGGCCAGAACCCCGATGAGCCGAACCTGCTGGACGCTATCCCCACCGACAAATACACCCTGTTGCCGAATACGGCCGGTTGCTACAGCGCCGAAGATGCCGTGCGTACCTGTCGCCTGGCGCGCGAACTGCTGGATGGCCATTCCCTTGTAAAACTGGAAGTGCTGGGGGACGAAAAGACCCTGTTTCCGGATATCGTACAGACCCTCGAGGCGGCCGAGGTGCTGGTGAAGGATGGTTTTCAGGTCATGGTCTACACAAACGATGACCCGATCATCGCCAGGCGCCTCGAGGAGATGGGCTGTGTTGCCGTCATGCCGCTGGCCGCGCCGATCGGCTCCGGGCTGGGCATTCAGAACCCGAACAATATCCTTACCATTGTCGAGAATGCCAATGTGCCGATCCTCGTCGATGCCGGTGTCGGTACCGCTTCGGATGCCGCCGTGGCAATGGAACTGGGCTGTGACGGTGTGCTCATGAACACCGCGATCGCCGGTGCGCGCAACCCGGTCCTCATGGCCTCGGCCATGAAAAAGGCCATCGAGGCCGGCCGCGAAGCCTTCCTCGCCGGGCGTATCCCGCGCAAGCGCTTTGCCAGTGCCTCCTCTCCGATTGAAGGCACTATCGATTAGAACAGCCCAACGCAGAGACGCAGTGGCGCAGGGAACGCAAAGAAATAATTAATAATATCTAATGATTTTTTCTACTCCGCGATCTTTGCGACTTTCCGCCTCTGCGTTGGGCTTTTATGTTTTTTGACTTTTAAATGGCCGAATTAGAAAAAAAACCGTTTCTCCGCCGTATCCGCAGTTTCGTGCGTCGCGAAGGTCGCCTGACGCCGGGCCAGCAGCGCGCACTGGATGAACTCTGGCCGCGGTTCGGTATTGACCATGATGAAAAACAGCTGGACCTCGATGCGATATTCGGTCGCAGTGCGCCGCGCATACTGGAAATAGGTTTTGGCAACGGCGCCTCCTTGTTAAAGATGGCGCAGGACAATCCGGACAAGGATTACATCGGTATAGAAGTACATCGCCCCGGTGCCGGTAACCTGCTACATAATATAGAGCGTGAGGGTGTCACGAATATCCGTGTGATGACCGACGATGCGGTGGATATTCTCAAGCAACAAATTCCTGATGCCAGTCTTGACCTGGTGCAGTTGTTTTTCCCCGATCCCTGGCACAAGAAGAAGCACCACAAGCGTCGCATCGTACAGCCGGAGTTCGCCCGGTTATTACGAAAAAAACTCAAGCCCGGCGGCCATTTCCACATGGCGACCGACTGGCAGGATTATGCCGAGCATATGCTCAAGGTGATGAATGCGGCCGAAGGTTTCAGGAACACATCAGCAACGGATGATTATATCGAGCGCCCCGACTCACGGCCGCTAACCAAGTTTGAACAGCGCGGCCATCGGCTAGGCCATGGCGTGTGGGATCTTGTCTTCGAAAAAATAGACGCTTGAATATTTATCCATCAAGCATTTCCTCCTCAAACTCATAATATCTCGTCTCACTGCTATCCCGTTAATATAAGTCTGACAATAGGTAAGTTTCGGATAAATAAGGTAGCCAGGTTAATAGATGCGCATGAATACATGAAATCTCATCACCCTTTAATCGGCGTTATCCCTTCTCCCACAGGGAGAAGGCCAGGATGAGGGAATAAATAAAACAATGTGTTATCGAATCTAAACCCCCTCACCCTAACCCTCTGATAGAACAACTAGCCATTCGCCTAAGCTGTCCAACTACGACAGCCAAGGCGCTGGTTATCCCAGAGGGAGAGGGAATTAACAGGACAGCAGTGATCTCGTCTATATAACACCTGTCACAGTCGTTTATTAATTCTTAGAGAACGGCTGGTAAACACTGGAAGCCGCCATCTGGCTTCATAATGATAGGGGGAAAGTAGACCCAAAGCAGTCATTCACCACTCCAGGTTCTTTTGTATTCTGCAATACGGGGTCCCGATTTGCTATGAGAGCAACTTTTCCATAAAGTGCTATTTAATAAAAACAAACACATAAATATAAGTAAATACTCATTATGTTATACGGCACCAGAAACGGCATTGTGTTCATTGCTCACTTTGGACCCAAAGCGGACATTAATTAGGTAAACTGTCCCCGGAATTCATCCCTAAAGCCACTACTGAGAGGATCATAAAATGACTGATGAATCCAAGCCTCCACTTCCGCCTTTCGATCAAGAAGCTGCGGTTAAGAAGGTTCGCCTGGCAGAAGATGCCTGGAACTCGAGAGATCCCGAAAGAATTTCGCTCGCATATACCAGTGACAGCCAGTGGCGAAACAGAAGCGAATTTGTGTCCGGCAGACAGGAAATAGTCGCATTCCTGCAGCGAAAATGGGATAAAGAATTGGACTACCGACTGATCAAAGAATTATGGGTTACATCCGGTAACAGGATTGCGGTCCGGTTTGCGTATGAGTGGCACGATAGCGCGGGGCATTGGTTTCGATCATATGGCAATGAGAATTGGGAATTTACCGAAGCTGGTCTCATGAAGCGCCGCATAGCGAGCATCAATGACTTGCCAATCAAAGACTCAGAACGAAAATATCACTGGCCGCTCGGTCGCCGCCCTGACGACCATCCGAGCTTGTCTGAACTTGGGTTGTGAGCCACACGGGGGTATAAAACCGGGGTCTCATAATGTCTCGTCTATATAACACCTGTCACAGTTGTTTATTAACTCTCAGCGAACGGCTGGTAAATACACAAAGCAGCCATCTGGCTGGTTAATGGTACGCTCGAAAGTAGACCGAAAGCAGTCATTCAATCCTAAAGAAAATGGGGCGAATATCCGCCCCATTAGCAGCCACAATTTATCTAAAGGACTCGTGGTATTTTGCTCTGCCTTAATAATATGTGTGTAAATCATCGTGGTTTGGATATTGGTGTGTCCGAGTAATGTTTGACTCCGACGTATATCAGTACCGTTTTGAAGTAAATGTGTGGCATGGTGCAGTGACCCCATAAGTGTACCTCCATCGAAAAGCAGACATTATTGCATGTATTGCATTGTGCAATAGGCTGTCACGATTTACATGATGTACTATAGAGAGAGAAGGGATAAGTTTTAATGAAAACAAACATCTATATAAAAATATTAGCGTTTTATGATATTAACTATACGGACCGACGGGTCCGTATAGTCAACTGTTAGGCTTTTAAGACATGCGCGTCAAAGTACCTTGTGCAACCTGTGCCAATGTGGCCGATCCGAAGAAGTACCAGTTTCGAATCTTCGATGGCGAACTGGACGACGTTGGGTACGTCCATGTCGCCTGTGATAAGGGGCATAAGAGCATCGTTGTCTATGATTCGAGGCGTTACGAAGTGCTTCTGGAATCGGCAACTAGCGCGCTACTGGCTGGCTATGCGAATGAAGCGATTTCCACATTTAGCACGGCACTTGAGAGGTGTTACGAGTTCTATATCCGTGTTGTTTTGAGATCGCGCGGTATCGCCCCAGGAGAAATCGATAAGTCATGGAAAGAAGTCGCGGCACAGTCTGAGCGCCAGTTCGGTGCATTCCACTTTCTGCGGTTGCTTGAGCATGGCAAGCCCCTCAATCTGAACGCAAAGATTGCCACAACGCGAAACAGCGTTGTGCACAGGGGAAAGATCGCAACAACGGAGGATGCACTAGAGTTCGGTGGGCTCGTATACGCACGCATAAAAGAGATCGAAGATTCTCTAAGTAAAAATAAGAAAGATGTGGAGGCCGAACAAAAACATGAGGTTGAGTCGCAAAAGCAACAGGTCCCTGAAGGAGTGGAGTACGTGGTTATGAACGCATTCTCCGTGAAAGTGGATCCCGAAACGGATGAAGTTGTCGGGCTTCCGGATACGTTCCAGGAATACTTGGCCGGTGTTCAACGAGGGAAGGAAACAGGGTGGATAGCGTGAGTACCAAGCCTAACAAGGCGGTCAAGCCGTTCGCTGTGCTCACTCGGACGTCTGGTGCTCTACGGCTTTTTGCGCATGGCTTCGCCATGATTGCGCAAACGCCGCTCCGCACCAGCCGCCGATTACCTTGGCGTTAGGGCTACAAAATGAGAAAACCACAATCAGTTAAATCGTTGGAAACGCTTGGAAGGGCTCGTTTATCGAAGTCCTTTTACATGCGCGATTTTATGTACAGTGAGATATCAAATTTTCACGGTATACCGAATATTCCCGATTACCCTGATGTGGCAATAAAAGCATGCTCCAGTTTATGCCAGGAACTACTTGAACCACTGAATAGCACCTTCGGGAGAATTTCAATATTTTCTGGTTATCGCTCACCATCAGTAAACCAATTTGGGAACGAAAATAAATTAAATTGTGCCTCTAATGAGGCCAATTACGCGTCACATATCTTCGACTATCAAGATTCAACGGGCACGATAGGTGCAACCGTAAGTGTTGTTATTCCCTGGTTCGCAGACCAGTATGAAAACGGCAAATCATGGCAAGATCTCGCTTGGTGGATTCATGATCATTTGCCACATTGTGGGCTTTACTTCTTTCCCTCCTTGGCAGCTTTTAATATCACATGGCATGAAACAAGCAAAGAAAAAACCATACACAGTTATATTGCCCCAAAAGGCTGCTTAACCAAAGAAGGTATGAGTAACTATAATGTTAGTCACTCAGAGCATTATGAATATTTTCCTGAATTCAAAAAGCCCTAACAATCGGCTCCACAGGACCTCAGGGACGCTACGCTCCCTTCGGTACCTCACGCGGAACGTTATTGAACGACTGCTTTTGGTGGACCCAAACCTGAGGGATGTATTTACCAAACGGCTGCTTTCGCTGACAAGCCGACATCAACAATTTAATTTATTCCACGCATCCAGCGCGGCGGTTTTGTAGGCCTCGGCCAGGGTGGGGTAGTTAAAGACGTTGTTCAGGAAATAGTCCAGCGTGCCGCCGAGCACCATGGCGGCCTGGCCAATGTGAATGAGTTCGGTCGCACCTTCACCAATAATATGCACGCCGAGTACGCGCTGATCCTCAAGGCTGAAGAGAATCTTCAACAGGCCTTCTTCAATGCCCAGTATTTGCCCCCGCGCCGTCTCGCGTAAACGGGCAATACCGATTTCGTAACCGATGCCCTTGTCGCGCAGTTCTTTTTCGGTGCTGCCAACCATGCTGATTTCGGGGACGGCATAAATACCGAAGGGAAAGGAGGTCGGCATGGTCAGCTTGTGCTTGCCAAAGGCATGTATTGCCACCAGTCGCCCTTGTTCCATGGAGGTCGAGGCGAGGCTGGGAAAGCCAATCACGTCACCGGCGGCATAGATATGCGCGACGCTGGTCTGGAAGTGTTCATTGACAGCGATAAGCCGGCGCTGGTCGGTTTCAATGCCGGCATTTTCAGGCTTCAGCGCCCAGGTTGAGCCGATGCGCCCGGCGGCGAAGAGCACCAGCTCGGCATCAATCCGCTTGCCGCTTTTGGTTTGCACGACAACACCACAACGCCCGGGCTCGATACGCTCGACATTTTCACCCAGGCGTATGGAGACACCGCGCTCGCGGAGCGAATGGATCAATTCATCCACGATCTCGCTATCAAGGAAGCCGAGCATGGAGTCACGTCCGTCGAGCAGGGTGACCTTGACGTCGAGGGTGCTGAACATCGAGGCGTACTCGACACCGATCACACCGGCGCCGACGACGACCAGGCTGGAGGGCATGTCGGTGACCTCCAGCACGCCGTCACTGTCGACGACGTGTTTGTTATCAAAGGGAATGCCTTCGGGACGAACCGGCCGGCTGCCGACGGCGATCAGGAAATAATCGCTGTAATACGTCTCGCTGCCGCCCTCTTCATCCTCAACGGTAAGCGTGTGCGCATCCACAAAGCAGGCCGTGCCGTCGATAATCTGGACGCCGTTACGCACGAGCTGGTTGTGAACGACGTCGGTCTCGTGTTGCAGGGTGATATGCAGACGCTGCATGAGGTCGTCGATACCCAGGTTCGCCTTGAGGCGGTAGTTGCGTCCGTACAGCCCGCGCTGGTCCCAGCCACTCAGGTACAGAGCCGCCTCGCGCAGGGTCTTGCTGGGGATGGTGCCGGTATGCACGGAGCCGCCGCCGAGCATGCCGCTGCGGTCGATGATCGCTACGCGCTTACCGAGTTTGGCGGCCTGAATGGCGGCGCGTTGGCCGGCCGGGCCACTGCCAATGACAATGAAATCATAATGCTGCATAAACACCCCTCTGCTTTCGCCGAGCCAGTATAGCGGTCATTCGTCATCACGCTTTGCCTCAACATCAACCAGGCTTGTGCCGGCAACATGCAGCGTAATATTGATGGGCTGACAGCAGACCTGGCAATCCTCGATATATTCCTGATTGCCGGCCGAGCAGTCGGCGCTGGTTTCAAAGACTTCACCGCAATACGGGCAGCTGATATGGATTGCCTCGATCATGATGCACTCTCCTTTTTCGCCGTGTTCTCTTCAGGCAGAAAGAGCTCTACCAGGTCATTATAGAAGCGAAACCCCATTTCTGTCGGCTTGATGCGTTTTACCGTGTGTTCGAGCAGGCCGCGTTGTTCGGCCGTGGCAAGGGCCTGACTAATGACAGTAATCGGCAGGCCGGTATGGGCATTGAACAGGCTGGTAGCAAAGCCGTCTTTCAGGCGCAGGGCATTGAGCATGAATTCAAAGCCGGTATCCTCTACCGAGAGCCGGTCACGGGCGCCAATGTGTTGGCCATTCGCCACTGTCTGCATGTAAGTGGCCGGGTGTTTCTGTTTCCAGGTACGCGTGATGCTTTGCGTATCGGCGGCCGAGATCTTCGCGTGCGCCCCGGCCCCGATGCCCAGGTAATCACCAAAGGACCAATAGTTCAGGTTATGCCGGCTTTCCTTGCCGGGCCGGGCATAGGCTGAAATCTCGTACTGGCCGAAACCTTTGGCGGCGAGCCGCGCCTGGGAAGCGGTCTGCATTTCCCAGATGGCATCATCCTGCGGCAGGGTGGGCGGGTTATGGTGAAACAGGGTATTCGGTTCGAGGGTCAGCTGGTAGTAGGAGATATGCGTCGGCTCAAGGGCGATGGCGGTGTCGATATCACTCAGTGCCTGTAAAGCGTCTTGCCCGGGGAGGCCAAACATCAGGTCGAGATTGAAATTCTCAAAACCGGCCGCGTGCGCGGCCTCGGCGGCACGAATAGCCTCGCGCCGGTCATGGATGCGACCGAGTGTCTGCAACTGCGCATCGTCAAAGCTCTGGCAACCGATGGACAGGCGGTTGATACCGGTGGCCCGAAATTCATGAAACTTGCCGCTCTCCAGTGTGCCGGGGTTTGCCTCCAGTGTGATCTCGGCATAGGCGTCGATGGACAGGCGCATGCGTAACCCGGACAGGAGTCGGTCTACGGCCTCGGCCGAAAGCAGGCTCGGCGTGCCGCCACCGATGAAAATGCTGCTGACAACCCGTCCCCAGATCGACGGCAAGTCCTGTTCCAGGTCGGCGAGCAGGCAGTCGATATAGGCAGTCTCCGGTATGTCACCGTTCATAGCGTGAGAATTAAAATCGCAATAGGGACACTTGCGCACACACCATGGCACATGGATATAGAGTGAGAGCGGGGGCAGGGCAGTGAAATGAAACATTCGCCTATTCTACCTGTCTTATGCCGCAATACCGAGCTGTCTGGCAGGAAATTGACCGGCAATCAGTGTTAGTATGCAGGCAGATTATGACGCATCACGAGGAGTGATAATGAAACGAACATTGATAGTACTGGCCTGCACAATGGGCCTGGCGGCGGCGCAGGTACAGGCCGAAGAACTGAAACTGGACGATGACGGGAAAAAGCTCAGCTACACGCTGGGTTTCCAGATTGCACAAAACCTGGCCCGCCAGGGTATGTCGCTGGATGCCGAGGCGACCTCGCGCGCGGTGCATGATGTCTTCTCTGGTGCCAAACCGTTATTGACGGCCGAAGAGATGCAGGCCGTAGTAACCCGCGTTCAGGAAGTGGCCCTCGAACAGCGCAAAAAGATGGCCGAGGCCAACCAGAAGGCCGGCGACGCCTTCCTCGCTGAAAACAAGGGCAAGGAGGGTGTCAAGACCCTCGACAGTGGTTTGCAGTACAAGGTCGTCAAGGCTGGCACGGGCAAGTCACCCGGCGCCAAGGATGAAGTGGAAGTGCATTACGAGGGTCGGTTTACCAATGGCAAGGTCTTTGACAGCTCCATCGAGCGTGGCGAGAGCGTCAGTTTTGCCGTCGACAAGGTCGTCAGTGGCTGGACCGAAGCCCTGCAGCTGATGAAGGAAGGCGCCCGTTGGGAAATCTACATTCCATCGAACCTGGCCTACGGTGAAAAAGGTGCCGGCAATGCAATCGGCCCGAACGAGACGCTTGTCTTCGACGTCCAGTTGCTCAAGGTCAAGTAGTCTTTGATTGATCGCGCGCCGTGCGGATCAGCTCCATGATCCGCGGTGTGCAGATCACTTCCAGTGCCATGCGCAGTTTCCCGCCCGGGATCACCAGCGTATTCGATCGTGACATAAATGCCCCCGCAAATTGTTTCAGCATGTTGGGAAAATCGTACTGTTTTGGTTCGCGAAAGCGGCACACCAGCATGCTCTCGGACGGGCTTGGCACGTCACGACTGATAAACGGATTCGAGGTATCTACCAGCGGTACACGCTGGATATTGATATCGGTGAGGGAGAATTGCGGGGTCATAAAGTGGATGTAATCCTGCAGGCGGCGGAGAATCGTGGTCGTGGTCTCCTCGGCCGGGATGCCCTTAGTTTGCATGTCGCGGTGGATCTTCTGGATCCACTCGAGATTGACGACCGGCACCACGCCGATGAGAAAGTCCACGTATTGCGCGACATCAATGCCGTTTTGCTTGTTAAGCTGGCGACGCTCGATAACGACAGGGTTGTGCGAGGCCGACATGTGTCGACGAGTCCAGCTGTTGGCGACGACGCCACCGTGCAGCCCCTCGTATACGAGTAACTCACTGTTTTCAGGGAGCATCCGTGGTGCGTCGAAACTCCCCGGTTCACAGCCGAACTCGACGGCACGGTCTTCGCGGATATAATCGCGGACCTCGGCCTGGCCGGTTTCCGCGTACTGCCGGAAGCAGGTCTCGAGCAGGTCGAAACGGTTAACCTCGGGACCGAAGTGACTAATCGGTCTGCCCTCGCGGTTCGCGGTCTCGATGGCCCGGTGCATATCGGCCCGTTCATAACGCAGGAAGCTGTCACCATCGACAAAAGCGGCACACAGCCCCTCGCGACGAAAGATATCGGTGAATGCCTCCCGTACCGTGGTAGTACCGGCACCGGAGGAACCGGTGATAGCGATAATCGGGTGCGCCTCGGACATGGTTCCCTCCTGTGGGAGGCTTCATTTAATGACAATGCGCCACTGTAGTAAAGTAGGATTTAACAGGATAACGGATAAGCGATATGAATTACTGTAGTCAATGTGGGGCCGGGGTGAGTCTGTCCATTCCCGAAGGCGACCATCTGCCGCGGCATATCTGTGACCAGTGTGGTGAAATTCATTACCAGAACCCCAAGGTTGTCGTCGGCTGTATCCCCGAATACGGGCAACAACTGCTGTTCTGCAAGCGCGCGATCGCGCCACGGCTGGGATACTGGACGTTGCCGGCCGGGTTTATGGAAAACGGCGAGACCGCAGCGGCGGGGGCATTGCGTGAGACCCTGGAGGAGGCAGGTGCCGAGGTCGAGATCATGGATCTGTTTACGCTGTTTAATCTGCCACACATTAACCAGATTTATCTTTTATACCGTGCCCGTCTGCATGAACCGGTCTTTGCCGCCGGCATAGAAAGCCTTGAGGTCAAACTGCTCGAAGAAGAACAGGTCCCCTGGGACGAGATAGCCTTCCCGGTCATTACCGAAAGCCTGAAGCTGTATTTCGCCGATCGCCGGGCCGGCCAGTTCGGTTTTCATAGCGGTGACATGATCCGGTTGCCGGGTGACTCGCCGCGTTTTGAAGTGAATATGCTGAACGCGGCGGGCTGATCGTTTCGTGGACGCCGCGGCGTTCACAGAACCCTTTCGGGGTTACCGCCTTTCGTCATTACGGCATGTTTCAGCCGTCATCCGGTTTTAGAAGGCATGGATTCTGGCTCAGGGCTGTTCCGGGCTCTACTGTCACGCTTTGCTGATCCGGCCTACGGTGTAGTTTTTCTGGTTTTATAGATCGGGTCAGGTACCTGTCGGATTAGGAGTGATAACGACGTAATCCGACGCGGGCTTTAACATGGGCACGTCGGATCACGCTTCGCTGATCCGACCTTGTATCTCTCTCGATAGGCTGTTTAGCTATCAGCGTATCAGGGTGTGTGATGAATGTGTATCCGACCT
>NZ_JAVVES010000001.1:0-90799 GCF_032250955.1 Sulfuriflexus sp.
CGACTGAAATCGCCTTATATCACGCGCTTGGAGCGCTACCTGCCCCGAAAACTACCCATGAATTTTTCTGACGAGGCGAAATTCAGGATAATCAGCGCGGGATGCACATAACTGCCGCGCCGCAATGCCGACTGCCGATAATGCCCCCCGGACATTCCCAGCAAGTAATCGTTATTGTTTTTTATGACAAGCTCGGTAACAGCATGCTTGCCGGTTAACAGGGCATATCGGCGCGCCGACTGGACGAGACTGGTGAGTAATAGCGGGACAAGTAGCAGCACAAACAGGCCCAGGCTTTCATACAGCGGCCAGAGCAGGGACAAGGCCAGGCTGTGCAGCGTGACCAGCAGCACCAGCATGCGCCGGGAAGGTTGCAGTTTAACGACAAGCGCTGCGTCGGATCGCCTCGATGACATAACGTAACTCCACTTCCTTGTGTGACTGTCTGCCCATCAGGTACTCGAGCAGTTCGGTATCGGGATAATCCAGCAAGGCAAGGAATCCCTGCCGGCTTGCCGCATCAAGCTGTTCATAACCGTCAGCAAGAAAGGCATATAACAGGGTATCCAGTTCCAGCATGCCACGTCGGCATTGCCAGTAAAGCCGGGCCCGTTCCTTTGCCGGCAGCGTCATTACACAGACTTCTTCAACATCGCCTGTTTGATTCTGCCGATCGCCCGGGTCGGATTGAGGCCTTTCGGGCAAACATCGGCGCAATTCATAATGCTGTGACAGCGAAACAGCTTGTACGCATCATCAAGCATATCGAGGCGCTGTTCGGTGGCCTGATCCCGGCTATCGACCACAAAACGACAGGCCTGCAGCAGCGCCGCCGGTCCGAGAAAGCGTTCCGGGTTCCACCAGTATGAAGGACAGGCCGTGGTGCAACAGGCGCAGAGAATACACTCGTAAAGCCCGTCCAGTTGTTCGCGTTGCGCCGGTGTCTGCAAGCGCTCGACTGCCGGCTCGGGTTCGTCATTCTGCAACCATGGCTTGACGGCACGATACTGTTTGTAAAACTGTTCAAGGTCGACGATCAAATCGCGGATGACCGGCTGTCCGGGTAACGGGCGCAGCACTACGTGCTCACCCAGTGCGGCAAGCGGCGTCACACAGGCAAGCCCGTTGCGGCCGTTGATATTCATGGCGTCCGAGCCGCACACACCCTCGCCACAGGAGCGCCTGAAAGAGAGGCTTTCATCCTGCTCCTTGAGCAGCGTCAGGGCCTCGAGCAACATCATGCCATCCTGCACCTGCAGTTCGTAATCCTGCATACGGGGTTCACTATCGGTTGCCGGGTTAAAGCGATAGATGGAAAAATGCATGTCAGTACACCCGTTCCTTTGGTGGAAAACTGTCCACTGTCATGGGCCTCGTATGTACCGGCTTGAAGTCCATTACCCGGCCTTCCTTATAGAATAACGTATGCTTAAGCCAGTTAATGTCATTGCGTTGCGGGTAGTCCATACGTGAATGTGCCCCGCGGCTCTCCTGCCGGGCCAGGGCCGAAGACACCGTGGCGATGGCGACATCGAGCAGGTTTTCCAGCTCCAGTGCCTCGATGCGCGCCGTATTAAAGACCTGACTATGATCAGATAGCCGCGCATCGGCGAGGCGCGCCTCGATGGCCAGCACCTTGTCGAGCCCCTCCTGCAGGACCTCTTCAACACGAAACACGCCGCAGTGCTGTTCCATGACCAGCTTCAATTCATTTCGCAACCCGGAGACAGATTCCCCATCGCCCTTCTGCTGCCAGCGCTGCAGACGCTGCATGGCCTTATCGATACTGTCTGTGCCCAGTTCGCGATGATGGCGATGCTCAGCAAGGTAACCTTTAATATGATTGGCCGAGGCTCGGCCAAAGACGAGGATATCCAGTAACGAATTACCGCCGAGGCGGTTGGCCCCATGCACCGAGACGCAGGCGCATTCGCCCGCGGCATACAGGCCTGGTACTTCCTCTTCCGGTCCCGATTCGACGGGGGTCACCACCTGGCCATAGCGGTTGGTCGGGATACCGCCCATCGTATAGTGTGCCGTGGGAAAGACCGGGATCGGCTGTTCGGCCGGGTCCAGGTTCAGGAAGGTCCGTGTCATTTCACAGATACCCGGCAGGCGCTTGTGCACCACATCACGACCGAGATGATCAACCTTTAGGAGAATGTGATCCTTGTTCGGCCCGCAACCGCGGCCTTCGCGTATCTCGATGGCAATCGCCCGACTCACCACGTCACGGCTGGCCAGGTCCCGGGCATGCGGCGCGTAGCGATCCATAAAGCGTTCGCCTTCACTGTTGATGAGGTATCCCCCCTCACCGCGCGCGGCCTCGGTGATCAACATACCCTTGCCGGCCATGCCCGTCGGATGAAACTGAAAGAACTCCATGTCCTGAAGCGGTATCCCGGCCCGCAGTGCCATACCCATGCCGTCACCGGTATTGATCATGGCGTTGGTCGAGGTGCGGAATATCTGTGCTGCGCCACCGGTGGCCAGCAAGGTGGTCTTTGCCTCGATGACCATCGGCTCGCCGCTGGCAATATCGATCACCAGTGCGCCGAGGATATAGCCCGTTTCGTCACGTAACAGGTCGATGGCAAAGTATTCATCAAAGAAATGGGTGCGAGCGGCGATATTTTGTTGATACAGGGCATGCAGGATGGCGTGGCCGGTACGATCGGCAGCGGCGCAGGTGCGGGTGGCCTGGGCACCGCCAAAGTTCTGGCTCTGGCCGCCAAACGGGCGTTGGTAGATGCGCCCATCCTCCATGCGCGAGAACGGTACGCCCATGTGTTCGAGTTCATAGACGATCCGCGGCGCGGCGCGGCACATGTATTCAATCGCGTTCTGGTCACCGAGATAGTCGCTGCCCTTGACGGTATCAAACATATGCCAGTGCCAGTTATCCTCGCTGACGTTGCCGAGAGACGCGGTCACCCCGCCTTGCGCGGCCACCGTATGGGAGCGGGTCGGAAAGACCTTCGACACCACTGCCACCATGGCCTCGCCCTGCGATAACTGCAAGGCAGCACGCAGCCCCGCACCACCGGCCCCTATCACGAGGGTATCGAATTTACGCCGTTTCAAACTCATACAGCAACTCCGCTGTTCATCAGCAATATCCCGAGCACCCAGAACAACATCATGACCAGCGACACCGCGACGATAGCCAACAGGCCCAGCCGCAGGCCCAGGTTATGTACATAATCGATAAGGATATCGCGTATCCCCACCCACGCATGCAGCATCAGGGCCAGAAAAAACACTGCCCAAATCAGGGCGACAACGGGCTCAGCGAGGAGCGTATGCCAGCCGCGATATTCGCGCACACCTTGCTGCCATATATATAAAGGCATAAAGATCAAAAACAGCAGCAGGTACACAGCCGAGACGCGCTGGAGCAACCAGGCGGAGAAACCACTCAGCAGGTGCTTCACAAGCAGCCCCCCACCAGGATGATGGTGGCGATGACCGCCAGGATATTCACCAGCCAGGCACTGTAGCACGCCTGTTGACGCTTGATACCCACCTCTACATCCAGCAGCAGAAAACGCAGGCCCGCGAACAGATGCTGAAAAAGCCCCCAGAGCAGGATGACAAGGAGTGCTTTAATCGGTAAAGCATCAAGCTGCCCCATGAGCCTGGCAAAACCTTCCGGGCTCTGCAAGGATTGTTGCAAGGCAAGGATGAGAAACGGCAAGGAGAGAAATAACAGTATCCCCGACAAGCGGTGCAGAATCGAGGCGATCGCCGTCACGGGCATACGGATCTGTAGAAGATTCAGGAACACGGGTGGCGTCCGCCTGCTCATGATATTTTTTTCATCACGCTATTGTTTCCTGTTTCAGCTCAGCCACTTGAGACGTGAAAGCAGCATAGCGCAACAATTCGCCCTATGCAATGTGGGTCATGCCTTTTTAAATGAAGTGTTACAATCGATGGAAATCAACTCCGGGACATATACAACCATGCACAACGAATGGAAAAAATTCCTGCAAGGCCAGCAGGCTGTTATTGATGCGCAAGGTCAACTGCGCTTCGCGTCTGCCGCGGCAGAGGCCCGTACCGTCAACGAACAAAATGTCATTGCTGATCTGTCCCCACTCGGGATAATTCGTGTCAGCGGTGAGGATGCAAGCGATTTTCTGCAGGGACAATTCAGCAACGACGTCAAGCAGGTAGATGAGCAAACTGCCCAGCTAAGCAGTTACTGCAACCCGAAGGGCCGGATCCTGGCCAGCTTCTGGCTCTACCGGGAGGGCGACGCCTTTTATATACTTCTGCCAGCCGAGACGCTGGCCGCCACCCTCAAGCGCCTGCGCATGTTTGTACTCATGTCGAAGGTATCGCTTGAAGATATCAGTGAAGCCTCTGCCTGCCTGGGACTGGCCGGCGAAGACGCTACGACCGGCCTCGAACAACAGCTGGGCTCAGCACCGGTGACCGCCGGCCAGAGCTGCCACCACAATGAACTGACTGCTATTCGACTACCCGGCGAGCGTCCGCGCTACCTGATCACCGGGCCGGTTAACCGCCTGCAGTCCCTCTGGCAGGCGTTTGTGCAGGACCACACGCCGGTCGGCTACCAGGCCTGGCAGCTACTGGATATCGAGGCCGGCCTGCCGTCAGTGTATGCGGCTAATGTCGAGGCCTTTGTCCCGCAAATGCTCAACCTGCATGCCATCGATGGGGTCAGTTTCAAGAAAGGCTGCTATCCCGGCCAGGAAATCGTCGCCCGTATGCACTACCTCGGCAAGCTCAAGCGGCGCATGTATCGGGCCCATATTGATTCGGATTCGCCCCCCGGTATCGGCGACGAGGTGATTGCCCCGGACAGCCAGAGCGGCCAGGGGACCGGTCGCATCGTCATGACCAGCCCGGCTCCGCAGGGTGGCTACGAGGTGCTCGCCGTCATCCAGGTCAGCAGTGCCGAGCAGGGTGATGTACATCTGCAGTCGATCGATGGCCCCAAACTCGACTTTATCGACCTGCCCTACGAGGTACCCCTCGAGCGGGAAGCGTAGAAACAGGGGTTCTTGCCGGGCCGAAGGCAAAAAAAACAGGCTGTATTTTTGCCCAAGGCCATCTAAACTAGGGAAAAAGAGCAAGAACAATCAGGAGACTGAAGTGGTATCTGCGGACGAGTTTTATTCACAACTACTTAAAGACATTCAAACTAACCAGCTGGTTTTGCCGACCTTACCGGAAGTGGCATTAAGAGTCCGAGATACAGTTGAAAATGAGGATGTTTCGGCCAAAGAAGTCGCCAGTGTCATTAGCACCGACGCGGCACTCTCGGCGCGTCTTATCCAGGTCGCCAACAGCCCGATGTACCGCGGCAGCAAGCAGATCGAGGATATCCAGACTGCCGTGGCCCGACTGGGTTTTACCACAACCCGTGACATCGTTACCGGCCTGGTGATGCAACAGATGTTCCAGGCCACCTCGGAAGTCACCGACAAGCGCCTGCGTCACATCTGGGAGCACAGCACCCAGGTCGCGAGTATCTCGCAGGTACTTTGCTCACAGTTCACCCGCCTGAAAAAGGACCATGCCCTGCTGGCCGGCCTGGTGCATGACATCGGTGCCCTGCCCATCCTGGTTGCCGCTGAAGACATGCCGGAGCTGTTGGAAGACGAAGCGGCACTGGATAAACTCATTAAGGAACTCCACCCACGACTGGGCAAAATCATTCTCGAGTCATGGCACTTTCTGCCCGAGATCAGTGCAGTGGCAGCCGAACATGAAGACCTGAACCGTAACAGCGGCGATGAGATTGATTATGTTGACCTCGTCCAGGTCGCCAACCTGCAATCCTATATCGGCAGCGACAACCCGCTGGCAAAGATCGATTTTGACAGCGTACCGGCCTGCGTGAAGCTCGGTCTCGGCGGAGATGTCAACGTCATCGACATGGACGGCTTTGAAGAAATCGAGGATATCCAGAAGTCGCTGATGGGGTAGGAAGGATATTGATGATTGCGGAATGATGATTGATGATTGGAAAGGCGGTTTTGCAGAAATCAGCAACTTATGTGCTCTTCGCTGATTCATTATTTCATACCGCAAAGGGCGAAAAGAGCGCGAAGTTAAAAAGCGAAATAACACAACATTATTCTTGTGATTTACTTAACGAACCTTCGCGTCCTTCGCGGTTTAAATCCCGATTCAGAATAGGCGAATAAGTTACAGCCTATTGCAGAATCGTTTTTTCATTCATCATTCATCATTCATCATTCATCATTCATAAATCATCAATCTATACGTCTCATATGCGGGAATAGCAGCACGTCGCGGATCGATGGCGAATCGGTGAAGAACATTACCAGCCGGTCAATCCCGATCCCCTCGCCTGCGGTTGGCGGCAAGCCGTGTTCGAGGGCGATGACGTAATCCGCATCGAAGTGCATGGCCTCGTCATCACCGGCATCCTTTTGTAACACCTGTTCACGGAAACGCTCGGCCTGGTCTTCGGCATCATTCAATTCCGAGAAGCCATTGGCGATCTCGCGGCCGCCAACAAAGAACTCAAAACGTTCGGTCACAAACGGGTCGGCATCAACCCGCCGCGCCAGTGGCGAGACCTCGGCCGGGTAGGCGGTAATAAAGGTCGGGGCCTTGAGGCGGTGTTCAACGGTCTTCTCGAAGATTTCTATCTGCACCTTGCCGAGGCCATAACCGTCCTTGAGCGGAATACCCAGCCCCTGGGCCACCTTGCGCGCCGCATCCATGTCAGCAAGTTGTTCCGCGGTTATCTGCGGATTGAAATGCAGGATCGATTCAACCACCGTCATGCGCGTGAACGGCTTGCCGAAGTCATACTGTTCACCCTGGTATTCAATGACCGACTTGCCAAGCACGTCTTCGGCCAGGCCGCGCAATAATTCTTCGGTCTGATCCATGAGATCGATATACGTCGCATAGGCCTCATAGAACTCGATCATGGTAAATTCCGGGTTATGCCGGGTGGACAGCCCCTCGTTACGGAAATTACGATTGATTTCATATACCCGTTCAAAACCGCCCACGACGAGACGCTTCAGGTAAAGCTCCGGGGCGATGCGCAGGTATAACTGCATATCCAGCGCATTATGATGTGTCATAAAGGGTTTGGCTGTGGCCCCGCCCGGGATGGCCTGCATCATCGGCGTTTCCACTTCGAGGAAATCGCGGGCGTTAAAGAAGTTACGAATATAATTGATGATCTGCGTACGTACCTTGAAGGTATTACGTGAGGTCTCGTTCATGATCAGGTCAAGATACCGCTGGCGATAACGCGCTTCCTGATCGACCAGGCCATGAAACTTTTCCGGCAGCGGGCGCAAGGCCTTCGTCAGCAGGCGAATGTCATCCACCTTCACAGACAGTTCACCGGTCCTGGTACGGAACATGGTGCCTTCGGCGCCAATAATATCGCCGATATCCCATTTCTTGAATTGCGTGTTGTAGACACCTTCCGGCAGGGCATCGCGGCCGACATACAACTGCATCTGGCCCGACATATCCTGCACATGCGCAAAGGCGGCCTTGCCCATAATACGCCGGGTCATCATGCGCCCGGCAATCCGCACACGGATGGCCCGTTCTTCGAGTGCATCGGCATCCATATCGGCATACTTCGCATGCAGTTCACCCGCCATGACATCGCGGCGAAAATCATTCGGGAAGGCAATTCCCTCGTCGCGCATGTCTTGCAGCTTGGCACGTCGTTGTGCAATCTGTTCGTGTTCTTCGTTGTCAGCCATAATGATTACCCGTTAACTCGATATCAGGTTTGTATTTGTTATAAGCCCTTCTTCAGGCTTGCTTCAATAAACTTGTCCAGGTCACCGTCAAGCACGGCCTGGGTGTTGCCGGTCTCGACGCCGGTACGCAGGTCTTTAATGCGCGACTGGTCAAGCACGTAGGAGCGGATCTGGCTGCCCCAGCCGATGTCCGATTTGCTGTCTTCCACCACCTGGGCATCGGCATTCCGCTTCTGCATCTCGGATTCATACAACCTGGCCTTGAGCTGCTTCATGGCGGTGGCCTTGTTCTTGTGCTGCGAGCGGTCATTCTGACACTGCACGACGATACCCGAGAGCTTATGCGTGATACGCACCGCCGACTCGGTACGGTTAACGTGCTGACCACCGGCGCCACTGGCGCGATACACGTCGATACGCAGGTCGGCCGGGTTGATGTCGATATCAATATCGTCATCGACTTCCGGCGAGACAAACACGGCAGAGAAAGAAGTATGCCGGCGGTTACCGGAATCAAAGGGGGATTTTCTCACCAGCCGGTGCACGCCGCTCTCGGTCCGCAACCAGCCAAAGGCATAGGCGCCACTGACCAGCACGGTAGCAGACTTGATGCCCGCCACCTCGCCTTCCGAGAGCTCGATGATCTCGGTCTTGAAACCGTGCTGCTCGCCCCAGCGCAGGTACATGCGCAACAGCATCTCAGCCCAGTCCTGCGCCTCGGTGCCACCGGAGCCGGCCTGGATATCGAGGAAGGCATTGTTCGGGTCCATCTTGCCGGAGAACATGCGCTGGAATTCGAGCTTGGCCAGCCCTTCTTCCTGGCTATCCAGATCGGCGACAACCGACTCGACCGTCTCCTCATCCTGCTCGGCCTCGGCCATCTCGAGGAGTTCACCGGCCTCTTCGAGAGCGGCGTTCAGCTTGTCGAGGGTCTCGACGACCTGCTCAAGCATGGCCCGCTCGCGACCAAGGGCCTGGGCGCGCTCAGGGTCATTCCATATGTCGGGATCTTCGAGTTCGCGACTGACCTCGGTCAGGCGTTCAGACTTGTTATCGTAGTCAAAGGTACCCCCTAAGCTCGTCAGAGCGTAGCTGCATATCCTTGATTCGGGTATAGATGGGATTGAGTTCGAGCATGTCACTTAATAGTGTTATTACAAGGCAGTGAATACTACTATAGCAGGGCCGATCTGACTACAAAAGGCCTGTTTTAATTCGCGATTCAGGCGCTTGCCGGCTGGTGTTACGCGCCTGGCGCGCCGCTGCATGCGAGCTCGGTTAGTCGAGCAGCTCGATATGTTCCACCATCAGTTGCACCGTGCGCATACCCTGGAACGCATTTACATCGAGGCGATAGGCCAGGCGCAGGCGTTCGACACGGGCCGGCCAGTCCGCATCGGTGGTATTGAAGGCGATACCATCAATGCAGGCCTGTTCGCCGGGCTTGCGTAACATCAGCTTGAGGTGGCGCTCACCGACAATGCGCCGGCTTACCAGTTCAAACTCGCCATCAAAGGTCGGTTCCGGAAAGCCCTGCCCCCAGGGACCGGCATTGCGCAGCGTTTCGGCAAATTCCAGGGTCAGATCCCTGGCCGATAATTCACCGTCGCTGTGCACGACCCCCTGCAGGGCCTCAGCATCAATTTGCCGACGCACTTCGGCGTCAAAGGCGGCGCTGAAACGGGCGTATGCCGAGTCGGGCAGACTCAGCCCGGCGGCCATCGCGTGACCGCCGAACTTGGTGATAAGCTCCGGGTTATGTGCCGCCACCGCAGCCAGGGCATCGCGGATATGCAGGCCGGGGATCGAGCGCGCCGAGCCTTTCAGTTCACCGTTATCGCCCGGGGCAAAGGCGATCACCGGCCGGTGCAGCCGCTCCTTGACGCGCGAGGCGAGAATGCCGATCACGCCCTGGTGCCAGCCGGCATCATACAGGCATACCCCCAGCGGCTGCTCGGCATCATCGAGCTGTAACCTGTCCAGCGCGGCGAAGGCCTGCAGGCGCATGTCCTGCTCAATAGCGCGGCGTTCATGATTCAGGGCATCCAGTTGTTGCGCCAGTGCCAGCGCCTGTTGCGGGTCATCGGTGAGCAAACACTCGATACCGATCGACATATCCTCCAGTCGCCCGGCCGCATTCAGGCGCGGCGCCACGGCAAAGCCGAAGTCCGCGGCAATACAGTCTGACTGGTTGCGACCGGCGATCTTCAGCAAGGCGGTGATGCCGGCGCAACATTTGCCCTGGCGAATGCGCGCCAGGCCCTGCGCCACGAGGATACGGTTATTGCGTTCCAGCGGCACCACGTCAGCGACCGTGCCCAGCGCGACAAGGTCGAGCAAGACCGACAGGTTCGGCTCGGCCATATCCTTTTGCGTAAACCAGCCCCGTTCACGTAATGCCGTGCGCAAGGCGAACATCACGTACAGGGCCACGCCGACACCGGCGAGTGACTTGCAGGGAAAACTGTCATCGGGCTGGTTCGGGTTCACAATCGCATCGGCGGCGGGCAACGCATCCCCGGGCAGGTGGTGATCGGTTACGATCACCTGCATGCCGTGTTGTTTGGCGGCCTCGACCCCGGCCAGACTGGAAATGCCATTATCCACGGTAATCAGTAGATCCGGCTCTCGTTGTGCGGCGAGTGCTACGATCTCCGGCGTCAGGCCATAACCAAAAGTAAAACGGTTTGGCACCAGGTAATCAACCTGCCGGGCGCCGAGCAGACGTAAGGCCCGCATCATCAGGGCACTACTGGTTGCACCGTCGGCGTCAAAGTCACCGACAATCAGAATGCGCTTGTCCTGCATGACGGCATCGGTGAGCAAGCTGGTCGCTGCCGGCATCCCCAGCAGGTCCTGGTATGGCAGCAAACCCGCCAGCGAGTAATCGAGATCGGCCGCGCACTTTACATCGCGGCCGGCATAGATATGCGACAACACCGGGTGCTGCCCCTTGATGACCAGTTGCGTCGCCACCTTGCGCCGCCGGATGGTTTTTTCAATCTCGGCCATTGTCTTCAGCCTGCCAGTTCATGGAGCGGCCGACTGCGACGCCACCACCGACGCAGCGCCTTGCGCGGCAGGCAAAAACGCTTGCCGGCAAAGTAAATCACCAGTTCATCCAGTTGCCCCTGTTTGAGGTCGGCCCACAGTGGCAACAGGTAGGCCTGCTCCAGCCAGAGCAAAAACCGCAGCATGGCTTGTGGGTCATCTTGTTCCGGTGTGTCGGCAAACTCGATCAAGCCTGCCCTGCCGGCAGCCCGGCATTCCGCTGCTGAATCTGGAACCGCCGCCAGCTCGACGTGCAGGTGGCGGGACAAACCTTCGGTAAAGGCCTGCCGGGTGTATACCCGCTGGAACTGGCTGGAACCCGGCTGCGGCAGTTGCCCGCCACCCCAGCACCAGACGCTGTTGATTTCAGCCATGCCCGACTCGGCACGTTGCTGGTTAACCTGGCTGGCAGTCATTTGCATTTGTATCTCATTCAAATAGCGTCGCCATTTTGCCGCGTCCTTGCCGGCTGGCATAAACGGCAGGATATTTTGTCCGCGGACTTTAGCAAGCGCCGCGAAGCTGACATCCGGGGCATGCGGGCAGCGCAGATACCAGTGTTCGGGCGCACCAACAATAAACTCGAGCGCATCATCCGCAAACAACCGGTTCAATTCGCCGACCAGTTTCTCTGCCTGATCCGGGGTGGGCGTAAACGACTCACCACTGAATAACAATAAATGGTCAAGGTCGGGGTGCAGGTGTACCGGATCGGCACACAGCCAGTATTCGTCAGCGGTGGGTTGCAGGTTGTCAGCAATGGCACGTAAGGCGGCCACCGGTGGCGCGACCTGCAGCTTACCCGTCAACAGGTATAGGACCAATGCCTGCCGATCGGCAACTGGCAGTGCTTTTCGATCAGCACGGGAAAGCATCTTGCAGAGAAGCGCCAGACCGGTGCCGGCCTCACTGGCGCAGGCCTGGACCTGCTGGAAAAACCGGCTGCGATCAGCCTGGCTGTCGGGCAGTGACGGCAACACAAGGCTGAGCCGGGATGACGTCACTGCCCGCATAGAAGGAAAGGCCCTGATTTAGTCTTCCATGTTGTCAAGGATGGCTGTCTTGACGGAATCGAGACTGGCCGCGACGGTAATCAAAGGCCGGGTACTTTGCTTAATGGCCGTATCCGGGTCTTTCAGGCCATGGCCTGTCAGCGTGCAGACGATCTTGCTGCCTTCCGGGATCTTGCCGCTCTCGATGTCGCGCAGCGCACCGGCCAGGGAGGCCGCCGAGGCCGGCTCACAGAATACGCCTTCCTTCTCGGCCAGCAGTTTCTGCGCCGCGAGGATCTCATCGTCAGTACACTCGTCAAACCAGCCGTCAGATTCTTCCCTCACCACCCAGGCCTTGTCCCAGCTCTGCGGGTGACCGATGCGGATAGCCGTGGCGACCGTCTCCGGCTCATCAACCATCTCGCCACGCATGAACGGTGCCGAACCGGCGGCCTGGTAACCGACCATGCGCGGACGATTGTTGACCACGCCGTGTTCAAAGTATTCGGTATAGCCCATCCAGTGCGCGGTGATGTTACCCGCGTTGCCCACCGGCAGGCAGTGGAAGTCCGGCGCACACTCAAGCTCTTCGACGATTTCAAACGCGGCGGTCTTTTGTCCCTGCAAACGATACGGATTGATAGAGTTAACGATCGTGACCGGCGCTTCCCTGGCAACATCCTTGACCAGTTGCATGCCTTCATCAAAGTTACCCTTGATCTGGATGACCACCGCGCCGTGCATCATCGCCTGCGAAAGTTTGCCGAGGGCAATCTTGCCTTCCGGGATCAGCACGAAGGCGGTGATGCCGGCACGTGAGGCATAGGCGGCAGCAGCGGCCGAGGTGTTGCCGGTGGAGGCACAGATGATCGCCTTGCTGCCCTCTTCCACGGCCTTGGTGACGGCCATGGTCATGCCCCGATCCTTGAACGAGCCGGTCGGGTTCAGGCCTTCATACTTGACGTAGATATCGACATCCTTGCCAATCGCGCGCGGGATGTTGTTCAGCCGAATCAGAGGCGTATTACCTTCACCAAGGCTGATCAGGCGAGTGTCATCTGAAACCGGCAGGCGGTCTCGGTACTTGTTAATGAGTCCGGTATAACGTGGTCGAAATGGCATGTTCATACTCCGTTTGGGTTCAGTCAGCGTCGAGGACTTCAAGACGAATACGAATCACTTCATCATAAACACTGTCGAGCGCTTCAATCCGGGCAATCGCGGCATTCATCTGCTTCTCACGAATACGGTGAGTCAGCAGGATAATCGGCACACTGTTTTCACCCGCTGCGGCTTCTTTCTGCACCAGCGCCTCGATACTGATGCCGCTCTCACCGAGGATGCGCGTGATGTCGGCGAGCACACCCGGCTTGTCGCTGGCCTGCAGGCGCAGGTAGTAGGCCGTTTCGATCTCTTCCATCGGCAGAATCGGCGTATCCGACAGGGCATCCGGCTGGAAGGCCAGGTGCGGGACGCGGTTTCCCGGGTCTGCGGTCAGGGCACGGACGACATCGACAAGGTCGGCAACCACGGCAGAGGCGGTGGGTTCGGCACCCGCGCCTGCACCATAATATAAAGTTGGGCCGACCGCATCACCCTTGACGAGGATCGCGTTCATGACACCATCGACATTCGCAATCAGGCGGCGGTGCGGGATCAGTGTCGGGTGCACACGCAGTTCGATACCGGCCTCGGTACGCCGCGAAATACCCAGGTGCTTGATGCGGTAACCAAGTTCATCCGCATAATTGACATCCGCGCGGGTAATGTGACTGATGCCCTCGGTATAAGTACTGTCAAATTGCAGCGGAATCCCGAAGGCGATGGATGCCAGGATAGTCAGCTTGTGGGCGGCATCGATACCCTCGACATCAAAGGTGGGATCAGCCTCCGCATAACCAAGTTTTTGCGCCTCCGCCAGCACATCGGCGAAGTCACGGCCCTTGTCACGCATCTCGGTGAGAATGAAGTTGCCGGTGCCGTTAATGATCCCGGCCAGCCACTCGATACTGTTACCGGCCAGGCCTTCACGAATCGCCTTGATGATGGGAATGCCACCGGCGACAGCGGCCTCGAAAGCGACCATGACACCCTGCTCCTGCGCGGCCTTGAAGATTTCATTGCCGTGCAGGGCAATCAGCGCCTTGTTGGCAGTCACCACATGCTTGCCGTTGTGAATCGCCTGCATAACCAGTTCAAGTGAATGGTCATAGCCACCGATCAACTCAACCACGACATCGATATCCGGATCGTTAACAACATCCATGGCTACCGTGGTCAGTTTGATGCCCTCGGTCGAGCAGTTACGTGGTGCCGCCAGGTTACGCGCGGCGGCGTGCGTCACGTTGATGCCACGCCCGGCGCGGCGGGTGATTTCTTTGGCATTGCGAGCCAGTACGTTAACCGTACCCCCGCCGACAGTACCCAGACCCAGCAGGCCAACATTAACCGGTTTCAAAGTTCTTCTCCTACAGCTGCGGCTTGCAGCACATTATCTTTTCTAAACATGTGACGCAGACCACGAATAGCCTGGCGTGTGCGGTGTTCGTTTTCGATCAGGCTGAAACGGACATGGTCGTCGCCATACTCCCCGAAACCGACGCCGGGTGATACGGCGACCCGCGCCTCTTCGAGTAATTTCTTCGAAAACTCCAGCGAGCCCATGGCCTTGTAGGGTGCAGGGATCGGCACCCAGACAAACATGGTCGCCCTGGGTTTTTCAACATGCCAGCCAATCGAATTCAAGCCATCACAGAGCACGTCACGGCGGCTTTGATACATATCACAAATTTCTTTCACGCAATCCTGCGGACCTTCCAGCGCCTGGATCGCCGCCACCTGGATCGGCGTAAACATGCCATAGTCATGGTAAGACTTCATGCGTGCCAGCGCGGCAACCAGTTTCGGGTTGCCGGCCATGAAGCCAACCCGCCAGCCCGGCATGTTGTAGGTCTTCGACAGGGAATAAAACTCCACTGCCACATCCTTCGCACCGGGAACTTCGAGGATGGAGGGCGCCTTGTAACCATCGAAGACGATCTCGGCATAGGCGATATCGTGCACCACCCAGATCTCGTGCTCACGCGCAATGGCAATGACCTTTTCGAAAAAATCGAGTTCGACACAACCCGTGGTCGGGTTGCCGGGGAAATTCAGGATCAGCATTTTCGGCTTCGGCCAGGTGTTCTTGATCGCGGTTTCCAGTTCACTGAAAAAGTCCACGCCCGGCACCAGCGGCACATGCCGGATATCCGCGCCGGCAATAACGAAGCCATAGGTGTGAATCGGGTAACAGGGGTTCGGCACCAGCACCGCATCACCCGGCCCGACCGTGGCCAGGGCCAGGTGGGCAAGCCCCTCCTTGGAACCAATCGTGACGATGACCTCGGACTCCGGATCGAGGTCCACGTCGTATTTGCCCTTGTACCAGCTCGCCAGTGCCCGACGCAGACGCGGGATACCTCGCGACATGGAATAACGGTGCGTGTCCTTGCGCTGGGCGGCCTCGACCAGCTTGTCGACAATGTGCTGCGGCGTAGACTGGTCCGGATTGCCCATCCCAAAATCAATAATGTCCTCGCCCCGGGCTCGCGCCTGTGCCTTCAAGTCATTCACGATGTTAAAGACATAAGGCGGTAAGCGTTTGATTCTGGGGAAATCTTCTTCCACGGTGATGTTCTCGCAAGGCCGTTTTCGGCACGGTTCAGTTAATAAAGCCGGCGACGATACGGCCCGGCTGCCTGCTTGTCAATCGGCGTCCGGTAAAACCGGAATCCAGACAAATTTTGCGAGGAAATATAACATGATGCGTGTTTTTTCGCACTCACGACACGAGCTTATTTTTGACTGTACCCGGGGCACAGGCTAGCATGCCGGGCATGAAACTCTACCAGGACAGCGAAACCCGGCAATACAGCATCCGTGCCTATACGGATACCAGCGTCACCGTGAATGAGGATATTTACACCCGCCCCCTGGTCGTCACGCCCGATAAGCTGCTCAGTGACTGGTCCGCGCCCTGCTTTGCCGAACTTGATTCAAGCCATTTACGCGAACTCAAGGACCTTGATATGGAGATCCTGTTGCTCGGCACGGGCAACCGGCAACGTTTCCCCGATCCCCGTCTGCTCCTCACGCTGCAAGATCGGGGTGTCGGCATCGAGGTCATGACTACCCCGGCAGCCTGCCGTACCTATAATATTCTGACCGCCGAAGGCCGCGCCGTCGCCGCGGCCCTGTTTATTGAACCCTGAAAATAAAAAACGGCCGCATGTAGCGGCCGTCTCTGCCTGAACCGGCAACGTCCCCCTAGATCTTGAACTGCGCGATCAGGCCCTGCAGCTGCGAGGCCAGGCGGGCGAGTTCATCACTGGCCGCCGTGGTCTGTTCAGCACCGGCGGCAGTCTGTTCCGAGACCTGGTTAATGTTAATGATGTTGCGGTTCATTTCCTCTGTTACCGCACTCTGTTCTTCGGCGGCACTGGCAATCTGTGTATTCATGTCACTGATCGTAGTCACGGCACTGGCGATCACCTCCAGGGAATGCGAGGCCTCGTTCGCCTGCCCGGCACCGGTCTGGGCCTGGTTACAGCCCTGCTCCATGACCGTCACCGCCTGCTTGGCCCGCCCCTGAAGCTTTTCAATCATTCCCTGAATTTCCTGCGTCGATGCCTGGGTGCGGCTGGCAAGTGTACGTACCTCATCGGCGACCACCGCGAAACCGCGCCCCTGTTCACCGGCACGCGCCGCTTCGATGGCGGCATTCAGGGCCAGCAGGTTGGTCTGCTCGGCAATGCTTTTAATGACATCCAGCACGCTACCGATGTTCTCGCTGTCCTGTTCGAGTTCATGAATCACAGCCGCCGCGCTTTCAACCTCACTGGCCAGTTGCTGAATCGTGTTCGAGGCGGTCTGCACTACGCGTTTGCCATTACTCGATTCATCATTCGCACTGCGCGCCGCCTCGGCAGCGGCAGCCGCATTACGCGCGACTTCCTGGACGGTGGCGGCCATTTCATTCATCGCCGTGGCGACCTGTTCGGTTTCACTGACCTGCTGGGTAACATTGTTGCTACTGTCACGGGCCACCGCGGAGACTTCTTCAGAGGCCGCGGCCAGTTGTGAGGAAGAGCTGTTAACCTGCTGGATCAAGGCCTCGAACTTTTCCAGCATGCTGTTAAAGGCAGCGGCCATCATACCAGTCTCGTCTTCCGAGTGGTTGGTGCTACGCAGGGTCAGATCACTATTCATCTCAACCTCTGCCATCAAATTGCTCAGGGAAACAACTCGATTCATGACACGAGATATGACCCAATACATAAATGTGACGGCCATAAGGACAAGACAGATGTTAATAAAAAGTACTAACTGCATATTGTTGACAGACTCATGCTGCGAGTCCAATGCACGTTTTGAATATTCTTGCGCGCTATTAAGAAATGTATCGACCTGTTCGGAAATTTTCTCTGCCACCCCATCAAACGTAGCCATCATACGATTACCAGCATCCGGCCCGTCATCTATATACAATCTGGCCATTTTTTTACCTACACGATAATAATTCTCAAATTCAGGAATCATCGCCTGATAAGCATCAGCGTTCTCAGCATCAATTACTTTTAACTCTTTAATGGCCTGCCTGAATATGGCTGCATTCTTCTCGGCTTCATCAAAGCCATCATTCAAACCATCGCGTCCACGCGTCGCACTGATATCAGTCAACCATTGCTGGACCTGAACAATCGCCAATTTTAATTCATGTGCTTTTTCAAGCACCGGAATTTCATTTTTAGAGAGAATGTTTATTTGACTGCTGACTGAGGTACTGAAATAGAATAAAATGCCATTCGTGACAGCAACGATTAATAACAATAATAGAAAACGGTTTTTCAGCTTCAGGTTCTTCATTGTTTGCCTCGCGATCTAGAAAATCTGGCACCATCCCTGAATCAAGCATGGCATCAATAATCATTGCGCAGGGAAGTCAGTGCGAGCACTTAACTTCTAATTACACAGCAGGGTTATCGACAAGAATATGAAAAACTTTAGGGAATATGCCTTCTGGCGGCTCTTTTACTAGCAACCACACAAAAACGCTACTAAACATGCGGCATTAGACTGCCAGGTAAAGGCTCAACCTTCGCGGAACAAGGCATCCAGAGAGTAACCGTCGCGTTCGAGTACCTCGCGCAGGCGCTTGAGGGCCTCTATCTGGATCTGGCGCACGCGTTCACGGGTTACGCCTATCTCATTACCGACTTCTTCGAGGGTGGAGATTTCATAACCGTGCAGGCCAAAGCGGCGCTCCACGACTTCACGCTGCTTGTCATTCAGCTGGCTTAACCAGACATCGAGACGACTCCTGACAGCATCGCTTTGCAGTACCGCCGCCGGGTCATTCTTGCCTTCATCGGGTATGGAGTCGATAACCGCTGTATCCGAGTCACGCCCCATGGGTGTGTCAACGGAGGTCACGCGCTCATTCAGGCCCATCATTCGCTTCACATCTTCAATCGACTTGTCCAGCAGGCGCGCAACTTCCTCCGGACTCGGTTCGTGGCCGAGTTCCTGGGTGAACTGGCGCGCGGCACGCAGATAGATATTCATTTCCTTGACCACGTGGATGGGCAGACGGATCGTTCGGGTCTGATTCATAATGCCGCGCTCGATGGTCTGCCGGATCCACCACGTGGCATAGGTGGAAAAGCGAAAACCGCGTTCGGGATCAAATTTTTCCACCGCCCGAATCAGGCCGAGGTTGCCCTCTTCAATCAGGTCGAGTAATGGCAGGCCACGGTTCATGTAGCGTCGCGCGATCTTCACGACCAGGCGCAGGTTACTCTCGATCATGCGCTTGCGCCCGGCCTCAATGCCTTTTTGCGCCATGCGCGAGTAATGCACCTCTTCCTCGGCGGTGAGCAAGGGCGAGGCACCGATTTCACTCAGGTAGAGGCGCGTGGCATCCGCATCACCGCCACGCGTGCTTGCCGAGCCTGAACTGGTCTTTCTGGCGGTGCGGGGTTTTACGGTTTCTTTAGGCGGGGCAATCTCATCACCAAAACTCAGGGATACATCTTCTTCAACGTCATTATCATCAACGAACTCGTCTTTTCCATTCGTTCCAGATATCGCTGCCTTGATCTTCTGTGTTTTCGGCTCTGCAGTTGATTTCTTGCGCGGCATCAATGCCTCCTTACGCCTTTCTTCACGTCGTAAGTCCATGCGTCGAAGAGAGGTTATTATCAAGCTTGTTATAATGTAATCGTCCCCGCCGGGGATCGCTGAAGGCCTTTTATCGACAGCCCTTTTATCAACTAGCGCTTCGGCAAATACCGCATGGGATTAACTGGATTGCCCTCGCGCCGGATCTCAAAGTGCAGTTTGACGTTATCTGCCCCGCTCCGGCCCATCTCGGCAATCTGCTGGCCCAGCTTGACTGTATCGCCTTCCTTAACCAGTAGCTTTCTGTTGTGCGCGTATGCGCTCAGGTATTTTTCATTATGCTTAACGATAATAAGCTTACCATAACCCCGAAGTCCACTCCCGCTATAGACGATGCGCCCGCTGCCGGCAGCCTTGATGGCCTGCCCCAGGTGCCCGGCAATATCGATACCCTTGCGGGTATCGGATTTACTGGAAAAGGTCTTGATAACCCGGCCAGAGGTTGGCCAGTTCCAGCGTAGTGGGCCGGTATTTGCCATGAAGCTGGACGACCTTTTGGGCGGCGTCGCGGCTTTCGGGGGACTCGCCGGCGGTTTCGCTGTCTGTCGTGGCTTTGGCGCAGGTTTCGGCCGGCTAACCACTTGCTTCGCCGGCCTGCTGCCTCCGCGCAGTTTCAGTTTTTGAGCCACATAAATGGTGTAGGGGTGACGGATACCATTGCGGCGGGCCAGTGTCCGGTAATCCTGGCCGTACTGGAAAGCAATCGAATACAGGGTTTCGCCACGACTGACCGTGTGCACGTCGGGCGACCAGCGACTCCCCTTGGCATGTTTGCTGACCGGGGCCACCGCCACGCTGCCGCCACAGCCTGACAACACCAGCCCGGCCAGGAGCATGGTGAGGATAACGAGATTCTTGCTCTTAACCCAGGCCACCGCGCAAAGGTACAAAACTGACCAGGTCGAGGGTCCTGGAGTTATAACCGTCTGCTGTCCTGGTGACCACGAGCAACTGTTGCTCGCCTTGCTTGCCTACCGGGATCACGAGTCGCCCTCCCTCCGCGAGCTGGTCGTAAAGGGGCTTGGGCACCTGTTGCGGCGCTGCCGTCACGAGGATGCCATCATAAGGGCCGTATTCACTCCAGCCCCAGTTACCGTCACTGTGCTTGAGGCGGATATTACGTATTTCCAGTTCCTGAAAACGACCCCTGGCCTGCTGCATCAGCGCATCGATGCGTTCAACGCTGTAAACATGTTCGACCAACCTTGCCAGGATCGCCGTCTGATAACCCGAACCGGTGCCCACTTCAAGCACCTTCCTCGGCCGTTCGCCGTCACACAACAGGGCCTCGGTCATACGCGCGACGATATAGGGCTGGGAAATGGTCTGGCCCTGGCCAATCGGCAGGGCCGTATCCTCATAGGCGCGACTGGACAATGCCTCCTCGACGAAGATATGCCGCGGCATGCTGCGCATCACTTCCAGCACCGCCTCATTCTGAATACCCCGCTCGCGCAGGCGTTCGACCAGGCGGTCGCGGGTGCGCTGCGAGGTCATGCCGATGCCCTGGTGGCGATCATTCATGCCCCATTCCCTCCAGCCAACTGGCGACCTTGTCGAGGGTGGGGTAACTGGTCATATCAATCTTCAGGGGAGTAATCGAAATCTTGCCGTGGCTGATAGCGTGGAAATCCGTTCCCGGCCCTGCATCGGCGGTCTCGCCCGGTGGCCCGACCCAGTAGATGTTACGGCCGCGCGGGTCCTTTTCGCGGAGAACCGGTTCCGACTTGTGGCGATGCCCGAGGCGGGTTGCCTCATAGCCCTTGATCTCGGCCCATGGCAAATCGGGCACATTGATATTGAGGATGGTATCGGCCGGCAAGGGGTCATGATGGAGACGCTCGATGACGGCGATGATCGCGCGGGCCGCTGTGTCATAGTGCTCAAGCCCCTCCCCGGCGAGGGAAACGGCAATGGCCGGTGCCCCGAGAAAACGCCCCTCGATGGCGGCCGCCACGGTCCCGGAATAGAGTACGTCGTCACCCAGATTGGCCCCGGCATTGATGCCGGCAATCACCATATCCGGCTCATCGTCAAGCAGGCCGGTAATGGCCAGGTGAACACAGTCGGTGGGTGTGCCATCGACACAGATAAAGCCGTCTTCCATTGTCGTCGCCCGGATCGGGCTATCCAGCGTCAGCGAGTTACTCGCCCCACTGCGGTTGCGATCCGGCGCGATGACCGTCAGCTCGGCCCGCCCGCTCAAGGCCTTGTAGAGACTGCGAATACCGGGGGCCTGGTAGCCATCATCATTACTAATCAATATACGCATGTCGTTCAGGTGCCGGGCTCGTTTATATTATAAAGACAATCAGTTATATTCTGATTCTAATACAGATTAGAACCACCTGAACAGCTCGCTGCATGGCGGTGCCAGCTTGAGTAATGACCATTATGCCCGACAAACCGAAAATTTCCGATGCCGAGCGGCAGTTGTTTCGTGACAATCTGAAGGATGTACGGCCGCTGACGGTAAAACACCACTACCAGGCGCCGCAGCCGAAGATCAAGGCCGTCGCCCGCCAGCGGCTCGCCGATGACCGCCAGGTGCTCGATGACATGTTTTCCGACGATTTCTGCTCCGAGGACGTCGAAACCGGCGAAGAGCTCCTGTTCAGCCGCGCCGGCCTGCAGACCCGCCTCATGCGCCAGTTGCGCCGCGGCCAGCTCAGTGTCCGCGCGGAACTCGACCTGCATGGCTATACGGTGCTCGAGGCCCGCCAGGCCGTCACCGAATTCCTGCGTGACAGCCTGCGGCACGGCAATCGTTGTGTACGCATCGTGCACGGCAAGGGTTTTGGTTCGAAACAGAAACTGCCAGTGCTGAAAAACAAGGTCAATGCCTGGCTGCAACAACGCGATGAAGTGCTGGCCTTCTGCTCCGCCCGCCCCGTCGATGGCGGCACGGGTGCCCTGTACGTGCTCCTGAAACGACTTTAACGTTTAAAAAAACAAAAGCCCAACGCAGAGACGCGGAGGCGCAAAGAGCGCAGAGGGTAAAAGGATTGAAAAAATGGTTTATTGTATTCCGTCATTCCGGCATAGTTCTAGCCGGAATCCATAAATAATAAGATTCTGGATTGCGGCTAAGAACATGCCGCAATAACGAGGTAACTTGATCTCTCTTTGCGAATCTCTGCGCCTCCGCGTCTCTGCGTTGGGCTTTTAAGTTAAAGAATCAGGTCTCGACGATTTCGCGCAGCACGGCGGTGGCGAAACAACCGGCGGGCAAACTGAAGTTCAGCACCAGGGTGTTATCCGCATACTCCCACTGCAAGTCTTCAACGATCAGGCGCAGGCTGCGCCGTTCCATTTTCAGCCCGGCCTTTTCCAGCCCCTCACACCACTCGGAGAGTCCCTGCAGTGCGGTGGTCTCGAATTCACGCGCGCTGTCCCGGCTGGGTAATTCGCCCTTGCCCCACAGTGGTCCACTCGGATGGATGTCCTTTTCCAGCAGGCGCTGCTCGAGTTGCGCGTCTATCGCTTCGCTGGCAAAGAAGCCGCGACTGCCCGCGAGCATACAGATCTCGCCATCGAGCAGGCGGTTCCAGTTTCCGGCATGCACGCGCGCGGACAGGACCCGGTTGAATAACATTGAACGTGCGGCTGACAGGTAGTGGCCGCGTTGTTCACGTTTCACACGTCGCCCGGCAAACATTTCCAGGGCGCGCTCGAGATTGCTGCCGGCATGACCGAAACGCTGGCTGCCAAAATAATTGGGCACGCCCTGCTCTGCAATACATTGCAGGCGTGCCTCGAGCTGTGCGCTGTCGACCTCGAATTCGCGCACGCTAATCCGGAAACGGTTGCCGGCGAGGGTGCCGCGACGCAGCTTGCGCGTATTGCGCACAACCTCCATCACCTCGACCTCGGCACTGTTCAGTTGCTGCCAGTCCGGTTCACTGACACCGGGCAGGTAAACACTGAACCACTGGGTCGTCACGGCATGGCGATCCTTGAGACCGGCAAAACTGACATCACGGCATTTTATATTCGCCAGTCTGGCGAGTTGCCGGGCGATGTCCTCGGTATTCAGGCCGCGTTTACGGATATGCAGGCAAACATGTTCACCTTCGCCACTGAAGGTCACCGAGGATAGTTCATCGACAATGAAATCTTCCGGCTGCTGACGGATACGTCCCCTGGCCAGCGGGCTGCCATGGGCATGGGCAGGTTGCAGGGCGGCCTGCAGGGTAGCGGCTGGATCGGTCATGGTGTTCAGTCAGTGGTGAGTAAGACAATGGCCTGGGCGGCGATACCTTCACCACGGCCGGTAAAGCCAAGCTTCTCGGTAGTGGTGGCCTTGACGTTAATACAGTTCAGTTCCACGGCCAGATCGCTGGCGATATACGCGCACATGGTATCAATAAACGGCGCCAGCTTCGGGGCCTCGGCTATCACGGTGCAGTCAAGATTACACAGGCTGTAGCCTTCCTGTTGCACGCGTCGATATACCTCGCGCAGGAGTTCGCGGCTGTCGGCACCGGCATAGCGTGCATCTGTATCCGGAAAATGGCGACCAATATCACCGAGTGCCGCCGCACCGAGCAAGGCATCACAGATGGCATGCAATAACACATCGGCATCGGAGTGGCCGGCCAGCCCTTTCTCATAAGGGATATCAACCCCGCCGAGAATCAGGCGGCGACCCGCGGCAAAGGCATGCACATCAAACCCCTGTCCTGTACGCATGCTCATCTAACCGTCATCCGCCATCAGGCCATCATAGTCACTTGCGGCCTCGTCACTAATCGTGGCCAGGTGAAAACGCGCCAGTGCCAGGTCCTCGGGACGCGTGATCTTGATATTGTCAGCGTATCCCTCGACGACCAGCGGATTGTAGCCGGCGTATTCCATTGCCGAGGCCTCATCGGTAACCAGTACCCCGTCAGCGATGGCCTTTTCCAGTGCCTCGCGCAGCATACCGACATGAAACATCTGTGGCGTCAGGGCGTGCCAGAGCGACACCCGGTCTACCGTCTCTTCAATGATACAGGCGACGTCGACCCGTTTCAGGGTGTCGCGCACCGGCACCGCCAGGATGCCGCCCTGCGGGTGCTGCGCCATCGTGATCATGAGTTTATCGAGATCGCCCCGACGCAAGCACGGCCGCGCGGCATCATGTACCAGCACCCAGTCTGTATTCCGGGTCTTGTCTTCCAGGAAGTTCAGTGCGTTCAACACCGAGTGACAACGTTCGCTGCCACCGATAACCGTGTGAAGCGGCTTGTCGGTGTCGATGTAAAGCGTCGGCCAGGTCGTATCGTGTTCGGCAACCGCGACGACAATACCGTGGATACGGGGGTGATGCAGGAAATGCGCCAGCGTCTGTTCAAGGACAGTCTTGCCCTGCAGGTCAAGATACTGTTTCGGGCAATCCGCCTGCATACGGCTGCCGATGCCTGCAGCGGGGATCACCACCCAGAAGGTTTGTTCGGTAATGGTCATTTCCCTGTGTCTGCCTCTTCCTCTACAACCTGAAAGAATGTCTCGTCTTTTTTTATCATACCCAGCTCGTGCCGGGCACGTTCCTCTATCGCGGCCAGACCCTGTTTCAGATCCTCCACTTCGGCCTCGAGGGCCGCATTACGTTCCTGTAATTCATTGTTCTCATCTTGCTGCGCGCTGATCTGCTGACGCAACTGCCAGACCTCGGCGAGGCTGCCATGGCCAAACCACAGGGTCAGTTGCAGTGTAATCAACAACAGGACAAGAAAGATAGTGAGAAATTTCATTATCTGCGCCTGAATAAACTCGAGTCTTTAACGCAAAGAACGCAAAGGCGCAAAGATCGCGAAGAAATATAAATAAAAAATCACCGCTGTCCCGTTAACATAAGCCTGACAAGCAGTAAGCTTCGGATAAATAAGATCAAGAGATTGATTGATGCGCATGAACACATGAAACCTCATCAGCCTCTAATCGGCGTTATCCCTTCTCCCCCAGGGATAACCAGCGCCCTGGCTGTCGTCGTTTGACAGCTTAGGCGAATGGCTAGTTGTTCCACCAGAAGGCCAGGATGAGGGAGTAAATAAAACAATATGTCATCGACATCTAAATCCCCTCACCCTAACCCTCTCCCGAAGGGAGAGGGAATTAACGGGACAGTAGTAATAAAAAACCATTTATCCATTAATTCCTTTGCGTCCTCAGCGTCTTTGCGTCCTCAGCGTCTTTGCGTCTCAGCGTTGGGCTTTTAAATGATTAACCCAGGTGACGGAATGCTGCACGGCCCGGATACGTGGCCTTGTCACCGAGGGCCTCTTCGATACGGATCAGCTGATTGTACTTGGCCACGCGATCGCTGCGTGACAGTGAGCCGGTCTTGATCTGGCCACAGGCGGTGGCAACGACAAGATCAGCAATCGTTGTGTCTTCGGTTTCACCGGAGCGATGTGACACAACCGCGGTGTAACCGGCCGCGTGTGCCATGTCGATCGCATCAATGGTCTCGGTCAGGGTACCTATCTGGTTAACCTTGATGAGGATGGAATTGGCAATCCCCTTGTCGATCCCTTCCTTGAGAATCATGGTGTTGGTCACAAACAGGTCGTCACCGACGAGTTGCACGCGCTCACCGAGTTTTTCGGTCAGCAGCGCCCAGCCTTCCCAGTCGCCTTCGTCCAGACCATCTTCGATGGAGATGATCGGATAACGGTCACACCAGTCGGCCAGATAGTCGACAAATTCAGCGGCGGACAGGGAACGCCCTTCTGAAGTCAGTTCATACCTGCCATCCTTGTAGAACTCGGAACTGGCGGCATCGATACCGATAAAGATATCTTCACCGGCCTTGTAACCGGCCTTGGCTATCGCTTCCAGGATAACCTCGATCGCGGCCTCGTTGGATGGCAGGTCCGGGGCAAAACCGCCCTCGTCACCGACCGCCGTACTCATGCCTTTCGCACTCAGCACCTTGCTCAGCGCATGAAAGACCTCAGTGCCGTAACGTACGGCCTCGGAAAGACTCGGCGCACCCACCGGGATGATCATGAACTCCTGCAGGTCGACGCTGTTATCGGCATGCGAACCACCGTTGATGATGTTCATCATCGGCACCGGCATGGTCGTACCCGTGCCGAGGTATGCATACAACGGCTTGCCGGACTGGATGGCCGCTGCCTTGGCCACCGCCATGGACACTGCCAGCAGGGCATTCGCACCCAGGCGACCCTTGTTGGGCGTGCCGTCGAGTTCGATCATGCGTTCATCGATGGCCTTCTGTTCCAGCGCGGACATACCGAGCAAGGCTGTGCGGATTTCGCCATTCACATTGGCCACTGCCTTGCTGACACCCTTGCCACCGAAGCGGGACGTGTTGCCGTCACGCAACTCGACGGCCTCGCGTGAACCCGTAGATGCCCCGGAGGGCACGGCGGCCCGTCCCATGGCACCCGATGCCAGGCTGACATCGACTTCGACTGTTGGGTTACCGCGAGAATCAATGATCTGACGGCCATGAATGTTACTGATACTGAATTGGTCTGCCATTACTGCACAAACTCCAATGGTTAATTGTTAATAGAAAAGGGTTAGAGGTCCAGCTCAGCGAAACCGGCAGCCTTGACACTACGATCTATCTGAACCAGTACCTCGAGTAATTCACGCATACGGTCGAGTGGCCAGGCATTGGGGCCGTCGCTAAGCGCCCTGGCCGGCTCCGGATGGGTTTCCATGAACAGCCCGGCGACGCCTGCGGCAACCGCGGCCCGCGCCAGCACCGGCACAAACTCGCGTTGGCCGCCCGAACAACTGCCCTGTCCACCCGGCAACTGTACCGAGTGGGTGGCATCAAAGACCACCGGGCAATTCGTGTCACGCATCGCTGCCAGCGCGCGCATATCCGAGACCAGGTTGTTATAGCCAAAGGACACGCCGCGTTCGCAGACCATGATCTGCTCGTTGCCGGTGGCGAGGGCCTTGTCGGCAACATTCTTCATATCCCAGGGCGCGAGAAACTGGCCCTTTTTGATATTCACCGGCTTGCCCTGGCGGGCCACCTCCTGAATGAAGTTGGTCTGGCGACACAGGAAGGCAGGCGTCTGCAGCACATCGACCACGGCGGCCACCTCGTTTAACGGCGTGTCTTCATGGACATCGGTCAGCACCGGCACCGCAATCTGTTCCCTGACCGTCTGCAGGATGCGCAGGCCTTCCTCGATCCCCGGGCCACGGAAACTTTCATGCGAGGAACGGTTGGCCTTGTCAAAGGATGACTTGTAGATAAACGGTATACCCAGCGCGGCGGTCAGTTCCTTTAACTGGCCAGCCGTATCAAGCGCCAGTTGTTCGCTCTCGATAACGCAGGGGCCGGCGATCAGGAACAGGGGCTGGTCGAGACCGGCTTCAAAACCACATAACTTCATGCCACGTCCTCTTTACCCGCCGTGGCGGAATGGTGTTCGCGCGCCGCGCGAATAAAACCGCTGAACAGGGGATGTCCGTCACGCGGGTTGGAGGTGAACTCCGGATGGAACTGACAGGCCACGAACCACGGGTGGTTGTCGAGCTCAATGACCTCGACCAGCTTGCCGTCTATCGACTTGCCTGCAATCTTCAGGCCGGCCTGTTCGAGCTGTTCCAGGTACTGGTTATTAAATTCATAGCGATGACGGTGGCGCTCGGTGATCACCTCGTTGCCGTATAAGTCACGGCTGCGGGTACCCGCCATAAGCCGGCACTCCTGCCCACCCAGACGCATGGTGCCGCCCAGATCGGAATTTTCATCACGCCGTTCAATAATACCCTTTTCGTTGACCCACTCGGTAATAAGTGCAATCACGGGGTGTCTGGTATCTGTACGGAATTCAGTGCTGTTGGCGTCCGCCATGCCGGCGATGTGACGGGCAAACTCAATCACCGCGACCTGCATACCCAGACAGATACCCAGGTAGGGGATATTGTTCTCACGCGCATACTGCACGGTCATGATCTTGCCCTCGACACCGCGCTCGCCAAATCCACCCGGGACGAGAATCGCATCCATGTCCTTGAGAAGATCACCATCATCCTTTTCAATATCCTCGGAATCGAAATAGGTAATGTTGACCCTGGTACGGGTATGGATACCGGCATGCGTCAGGGCCTCTGACAGTGACTTGTAGGATTCGGTCAGGTCGACGTACTTGCCGACCATCGCGATGTTCACCTCGGCTTCCGGGTGTGCCTTGGCCTCGTTCACGGCATCCCATGCACTGAGGTCGGCCGGCCTGGTCTTCAGGTGCATCTTCTCGACCACGATGTCATCCAGGCCCTGTTCATGCAGGGTGCGCGGGATCTTGTAGATATTATCAACATCGACAGCCGAGATGACGGCCCGCTCCGGGACGTTGGTAAACAGCGCGATCTTGCGACGGTCATCAGGCGGCATCGGAAACTCGGAACGGCACAACAGGATATCCGGCTGGATACCGATACTGCGCAGCTCCTTCACCGAGTGCTGGGTCGGCTTGGTCTTGACCTCGCCGGCTGCCGCGATATAGGGCAACAGGGTCAGGTGCATGAACAGGCTCTGGGTCGGACCGAGTTCCACACCAAGCTGGCGAATCGCCTCAAGGAACGGCAGTGATTCGATGTCACCGACGGTACCGCCAATCTCGACCATGGCGACATCGGCATCCCCGGCACCGGCCATGATATTGCGTTTGATCTCGTCGGTAATATGCGGGATCACCTGCACGGTACCGCCGAGGTATTCACCGCGACGTTCCTTGCGGATAACGTTTTCGTAGATCTGTCCGGTCGTGAAGTTATTCGCCTTGCTCATGGTGGTATGCACAAAGCGTTCATAATGCCCCAGGTCGAGGTCGGTTTCGGCCCCGTCCTCGGTCACAAAGACCTCGCCGTGCTGGAAGGGACTCATGGTGCCCGGGTCAACGTTGATATAGGGGTCGAGTTTCATCAGGGTGACTTTCAGCCCCCGGGACTCGAGAATAGCCGCAAGCGAGGCCGCCGCGATGCCCTTCCCGAGAGAAGAAACCACGCCACCTGTAATAAAAATAAATTTGGTCATTTAAGGGATTTTCCCGTCAGAATTCTGGGCAATGTGATCATTACCGGACGGGATTATACGTTACCAGAACACGCCCCGCTTCTCAATGAACAAATGCTGACCGGCAAAAATAAATCCGTGTCCTGACGGGCCTCACTGCCAGTCGATATACAGACCCTCGCCCCCTTTAGGCGCGGCAAAGGGTTCGCAGACACAGAGCCCTGGCACCGCGGCCAGTTCATCACCAACGAAAACCAGCGGGATGCGCTGGCGTTGCCACGGCGGGATACCGGCCTCCTGAAAGAGCTTTTTCAGGCTATGGTGCCGATCACGCCCGGCCGGGCGACAGCGCTCCCCCCCCTGTCGCAGGCGTAACTGGATACGGGCCGGCGTATCCCGGATATCCGCGCGCAGCCCTTCGCCAACAGCAGGCTGGCTCGAAAGCTGCCCCGACCAGGGTAAGACCACCTTCTCCTGCAGGTTCCAGTCCCGGCACCAATCCGTGGCGACCCTGCGCAGGGGGGGCATCGCATAGAGGCGGCCCCGGTAACGACGCAGCTCCACGCCAGACCATTCCAGGTGTGGGTTACGATCCTGGGCGGCACCGAGCATATCGTGCTGTACCTGCAGCAGCTTGCGCCGCGATGGCAAGGCCAGTCCCTGCTGCCGTAACCAGTGGCGCAAGACATTGCGTTGCCTGGCTGCATCGAGAGCAGCCAGGCCCGGCAGTGACAGGCTTTGCCCCGTCCCCACAAGGCCCTGCATATCCAGGGCCGCGAGTGCCTCGAGCAGGCCCTCGTTTTCAGCCTGCTGGCTGGCTACGCGGCCCAGGGTGTCCTGGATTGCCGGCCAGCGTTGTTGCAATACGGGCATGACCTCGTGGCGCAGGTAGTTACGATCAATACAGGTGTCCAGGTTAGACGGGTCATCGACCCAGTGCAGCTGCTGGTGTTCGGCATACTCCCGTAGTTCGTCACGCCCGACCTCGAGCAAGGGTCGCCAGTGCGCCCCGGCACCAAAGGCTCGCTGCCACGGCATCGCTGCCTGGCCCCGGCTGCCGCTGCCGCGGAATAACTGTAGCAACAAGGTCTCGGCCTGATCATCACGGTGTTGGGCGGTGAGCAGGATATCACCCGCCTTGATGATTTCCTGTAAGGCCGCATAGCGGGCCTGGCGCGCTGCGGCTTCAGGACTCTCACCCCTGGCAGCCCTGGCCTCGACCTGCAGTACGGTTAAGGGGATGTCGAGTTGCCGGCAAACCTGCCGGCAGTGTTCGACCCAGCGATCCGCCTGTGGCTGCAAGCCGTGATGCACATGCACCGCCTCGATGCCGACAGCCAGTTGCGCCCGGCAACGTGAAAGGAGGTGCAACAGACAGTGCGAGTCCAGCCCGCCACTGTAGGCGACGATGAAACGCTGCGGGGCATGAACTGACGAGGGTTGTGTGGCAAGGCACGTCTGCAATGCTGATAACAACCGCGAAGGCGTCATGCTCATGAAGAGGACTTACTGTTCCTGGTAATTACCGAAACGCGAGAGACGCTCGTAACGCTGTTCCAGTAGACGATCAGTGGGGATGCCACCAATGCCCTCGAGCGTTTCCAGCAAGGTGGTTTTCAGGGTGCGGGCCATGGCGTCAATATCACGGTGAGCGCCGCCCAGTGGTTCCTTGATGATGCCGTCAACCAGCCCGAGTTCTTTCAGACGCTCGGCGGTGATGCCCATCGCCGCAGCGGCGTCAGCGGCCTTCTCGGCACTCTTCCACAAAATGGAGGCACAGCCTTCCGGTGAAATCACCGAGTAGGTACTGTATTCAAGCATCAGGATGCGATCGCCGACACCGATAGCCAGTGCGCCGCCGGAGCCGCCCTCACCGATCACGGTACAGATAACGGGTGTCTTCAGCTCCGCCATGACAAACAGGTTACGGGCAATGGCTTCACTCTGGCCACGTTCCTCGGCATCAATACCCGGATAGGCGCCCGGGGTGTCGATGAAGGTCAGCACGGGCAGGCGGAAACGTTCGGCCATTTGCATCAGGCGCAGCGCCTTGCGATAGCCTTCCGGCCGTGGCATCCCAAAGTTACGCTCGAGCTTTTCCTTGGTGTCGCGCCCCTTTTGCTGACCGATAACCATCACCGGCCGACCCTCGAGGCGCGCCAGGCCACCAACAATGGCGCGGTCATCGGCGTAGGCGCGATCCCCGTGCAGTTCTTCGAAATCCTCAAAGATGCGCTCGATGTAGTCAAGCAAGTAGGGACGCTGCGGATGACGCGCCAGTTGCGAGACCTGCCACGGCGTCAGTGACTTGAAGATCGACTCGGTCAGTGAGCGGCTCTTGTCCTGCAAGCGCCGGATCTCGTCAGTGATATTGATTTCGGAGTCGTCACCGACATAGCGAAGCTCTTCGATCTTCGCTTCAAGTTCGGCAATCGGCTGTTCAAATTCCAGAAAATTCAGATTCATAACAATAAGATAACGGATAAAGACAGAAATCGCAAAAGCATGTAATCGCCCCTGCCATGAAAATGCAGGCGCTAGTATAGCACCTCTACTTTGCCCTCTCCCGCCAATTCCTGCAGACGATGCAGGAGTTCATCGGTTGGGTGGATGCGCCAGTCCGCACCCAGGCTGATGCGGGCACAGGAGTCCTGTCTGACATAGTTGAGGCTCACCGGGCACTGGCCGTCACGAAACGGAGTCAGGGTCTGTTCGAGGGCATCAAGAAAGCCGTTACCGGCATGCCGCTCATCGACCTGTATCAACAACTGGTGAGCATAGTGCTCACGGGCCTCATTGATATCGTAGATATGGGATGCCTGCATGCGCAGTCCGCCACTGTAATCATCCTCACGTACGCTGCCCTTGATAACGAGCAACTTGTCCTTGGCGATAAGGTGCTGAAACTGCTTGTAGATATCCTTGAAAGCGGCCACCTCGAGCCGGCCACTACGATCATCCAGGGTCATAAAACCCATGCGCTCACCGGACTTTGTATTCCGGGTCTGCAAGGCGACGACCAGGCCGGCCACGGTTTGTTCCGAGCGGTCACGCGACGCTTGCACATTGACCAGGCGGCTTGTGATCACGCGTTCGAGTTCATGTTCATACTGCGTGATGGGGTGACCGGTGAGATAGAGGCCGAGGGTATCTTTCTCGCCTTCCAGACGTTCTTTCTCCGGCCATTCCGCCATGGACTTGAGTTCAACGGCCTGCATTTCCACGGCCGGGCCGCCGAACAGGTCTTCCATGCCCTGGGCCTCGTTACGCTGATGCTGTTCGGCGCTTTGCATGGCGACACCAAGGCTTGCCATCAGGGTAGCGCGATTCGGCGCCATGCCATCGAGTGCCCCGGCACGGATCATGGCCTCGAGTACCCGGCGATTCACCTTGCGCGAATCAATGCGCCGGCAGAAGTCGAACAGGTCGGCATACAGCCCGTTTTCATTACGCTCCCGGACAATGCTTTCAAGAGCCGCTTCACCGACCCCCTTGATGGCGCCCAGACCATAGTAAATCGAGTTTTCACCCTGGCTGGTAAACATGTATTCGCAGTTGTTGACGTTGGGCGGCAAGACCTCTAGCTGCATGTGTCGGCACTCCTCGATCAACATCACCACCTTGTCGGTGTTGTCCATATCCGATGACATCACGGCCGCCATGAAGGCCGCCGGGTAATGCGCCTTTAACCAGGCAGTGTGATAGGAGACCAGCGCATAGGCGGCAGAGTGAGACTTGTTGAAGCCGTAGCCGGCAAACTTCTCCATCAGGTCGAACAGATCACCGGCCTTTTTCTCGTCAAAGCCCAGCTCGCGGGCGCCGGCCATAAATATCTCGCGCTGCTTGGCCATCTCTTCGGGTTTTTTCTTGCCCATGGCGCGGCGCAGCAAGTCGGCACTGCCCAGGGAGTAGTTGCCGATGATCTGCGAGATCTGCATGACCTGTTCCTGGTAAACGATGACCCCGTAAGTCGGCGCTAGCACTTCCTCCAGTTCGGCAAAGGGGAATTTCACCTTGGCCCCATGCTTACGACTAATGAAGTCATCCACCATGCCCGATTCCAACGGGCCCGGACGGAACAACGCCACCAGCGCAATAATCTCTTCAAAATTATCCGGCTTGAGTTTTTTAATCAGCTCTTTCATACCGCGTGATTCAAGCTGGAACACGGCAGTGGTCTCACAGGCCTTGAGCAGGTCAAAGGTCTTTACATCATTCATCGGCAGCTGTTCCAGCACCACCGCGGCCTCGCCATTGCGTTCGCGTTCCCGGTTCACTGTCTTCAGGGCACGGTCGATAATGGTCAGGGTGCGCAGCCCCAGGAAGTCGAATTTCACCAGGCCAATCGATTCGACATCATCCTTGTCGAGTTGCGAGACGATGCTCTCGGCCCCCTGTTCACAATACAGTGGCAGGAAGTCGGTCAGGGCGGTCGGCGCAATGACCACGCCCCCGGCATGCTTGCCGGCGTTGCGCGTAATGCCCTCGAGCGAGCGTGCCAGCTCGATGAGTCCATAAACCTCTTCGTCGTCTTCATAGCGGCGACGCAGTTCCTCTTCCTGCTCCAGCGCCTTGTCGAGCGTGATGCCGATTTCAAACGGGATGAGCTTGGCGATCTGATCGACAAAGCCGTACGGATGACCGAGCACACGACCAACATCCCGGACTACCGCCTTCGCCGCCATGGTGCCGTAGGTGATGATCTGGGAGACCTTGTCCCGGCCGTAGTGCCGGGCGACATAATCAATGACGCGGTCACGCCCTTCCATACAGAAGTCGACATCGAAGTCGGGCATGGAGACACGTTCAGGGTTGAGGAAGCGTTCAAACAGCAGGTCATATTCAAGCGGGTCGAGATCGGTAATACCCAGCGCATAGGCCACGATCGACCCCGCCCCGGAACCGCGCCCGGGACCGACCGGCACATCGTTGCGCCTGGCCCAGCGGATAAAGTCGGCAACGATCAGGAAATAACCGGGAAACCCCATGCTGATGATCACATCGAGTTCCCGCTGCAGGCGCGCCTTGTATTCGCCGCGTTTCTCCTCACTGAACACGCCCTTGACGGGTTCAAGTTGCCGGATACGTTCCTCGAGCCCCTGCTCGGACTCGCTGCGCAGGAATTCCTCAATCGTCAGCCCATCCGGAACCGGGAAGTCCGGCAAGAAGTATTCACCGAGACGCAGTTCGAGGTTACAGCGCCGGGCGATGGCTTGAGTGTTCTCGATGGCCTCGGGGATATCGGCGAACAAGCCGGCCATCTCTTCGCTGTTACGCAGGTACTGTTGTTCACTGTAATGGTGCTGGCGACGGCTGTCGTTCAGTGTGCGCCCTTCGTGAATACACACACGTGCCTCGTGGGACTCAAAATCGTCTTTCTCGATAAAGCGGACATCGTTACTCGCCACCACAGGGATCTGCTTCTCCAGTGCCAGTTCGACGGCGGCATGCAGGTAGGTCTCTTCGTTCTCACGCCCGGTGCGGACCAGCTCCAGGTAAAAGCGATCCGGGAACAAGACCGACCAGTTATCGAGTAACTGCGCCGCCAGGTTTTTATCACCGTCGATCAAGGCCCGGCCGATATCACCGGCACGTCCACCGGACAGCGCGATCAGGCCATCGGTTGCCCCCTCTAACCAGCTGTGCTCGATCATCGGCACACCGCGATGCTGACCTTCGGTATAACTGCGCGTGATCAAGCGGTTCAGGTTCAGATAACCGTTGCGATCCTGGCAGAGCAGGATCAAGCGGCTCGACGGATTACGCTCATCCTCGCCGCGAACAAGCAGTTCGACACCGATGATCGGCTTGATACCCGCTGCCAGCGCGGCTCGGTAAAACTTCACCATGGCAAACAGGTTGGATTGATCGGTCAGGGCCACGGCGGGCATACCGGCCGCGGCGAGCGCCTTCATCAGCGGCTTGATCCGAACCAGGCCATCGACGAGGGAAAACTCGGTGTGCAGATGCAGGTGTACAAAGCCGCTCGACATCAGTCCTGCTCCAGCAAACGCGCGACCGGGCCGAAGCTGTAACGGTGTATCGGCGTCACACCGTGTTCGGCAAGTGCCTGCATGTGTAACCTGGTCGGGTAGCCCTTATGTGCAGCGAATCCGTAACCGGGATATATCGCCTCAAGGCCGACCATTTCACGGTCGCGTTCCACCTTGGCGATGATCGACGCTGCACTGATACAGGGCTCGGACTGGTCACCCTTGACAATCGCCTCCGTCGTGCAGCGCAGTTGCGGGCAACGATTGCCATCGATCAGGGCATGTTCGGGCGGGATCGCCAGTAAGCCGACGGCACGCTGCATGGCCAGCATGCTGGCGTGCAGGATATTCAGTTCATCGATTTCATCAACCTCGGCGCGGGCGATGGCCCAGCACAAGGCTTTTTGCCGAATCTCGATATTCAGTGCCTCACGACGTTTGGCCGTCATGGCCTTGGAGTCGGCCAGGCCTTCGATCGGCCTGACCGGGTCAAGGATCACTGCGGCCGCAACCACCGGCCCGGCCAGTGGTCCGCGACCGACTTCATCGACACCGGCAATCAGGCCCCGGGCGGAATATTGGAGTAATTCAGATGGCATACTGTGTTTATTCGTTATTCGTCCCGGGCGTCAGTTTACCTGCCGCGTTGCCCCTTGCTCAACGACCTCGAGCACCGCCTCGGCGGCGCGTTGATCCGTATTCTGGCGCAACTGCAGGTGGATGGCCGTGAAGCGCTCCACAAGTGACTGCACAATTTCCGGTTTCTCAAGATAGTCGAGCAGATACTGGCCCATCCGCGCCGGACTGGCATCCTTTTGTATGCACTCCGGCACCAGCGACTCGCCGGCCAGCAGGTTCGGCAGGGAGAAATGCTGCACGTGTGACCAGGCGCGCAGGATCAGGTGGTTCAACCAGGCCATGCGGTAAGCAACCACCATCGGGCGCTTGATCAGCATCGCCTCAAGCGTCGCCGTCCCGGAGGCCATGAGGATCGCATCGGCGGCCCCCATGGCCTCACGGGCCTGGCCATCGATGACAGTAATGGGCAGATCGGCATCGGTTTGCTGTAAACAACGTTCAAACATCTCGCGCACCATCGGGCTGGCCAGCGGGACGACGTAGTGGATAGCCGGGTTGCGCGCATGACACCAGCGCGCGGTATCCAGGAAGCTGCGGGCAAGATACCGCACTTCGCTGATCCGGCTCCCCGGCAGAATAGCAATAACGGGACCGGCTTCCGGCAGCCCCAGGTTCAGCCTGGCCACGTTACGGTCTGTCGCCAGGGGGATACGGTCGGCAAAGGGATGACCGACGAATGTCACCGGTACCCGGTGCTGTTCGTAAAAGGCCGCTTCAAATGGAAACAGGGTCAGGACGCGGTCAACCGAGCGGACAATTTTTTTAAGCCGGTAACGTCGCCAGGCCCAGACCTGCGGGCTGACATACTGCACTGTCGGGATACCGGCGGCATGACATGGCTCGAGCAGACCAAGGTTGAAGTCGGGGACATCAATGCCGACGATGACATCCGGTGGTTGCGCGATAAAGTGATCGCGTAAGCGGGCTCGAATGCCGCGCAGTTCACGATAATGGGCGAAGGCATCAACCAGCCCGAAGATGGACAGTTTTTCCGAGGGGAACAATGCCCGGCAGCCGGTCTCGATCATACGCGGACCGGCAATACCTTCAAACTCGGCATCCGGTATGCGCTTGCGTATGGCCTGAATCAGGCCGGCGCCGAGCAAATCACCGGAGGACTCGCCTGCAACGATACCGATACGCATGCGTTATCGAACGATGCTGCGTTCAGCGTTGGCAATAAAGTCCGCGAAATATCGGGCCTCGGCGCAATCCGGCAAACGCGACTTCACTTCCTCGACGGCATCGGCCAGCTTCAGGCCGGACTTGTAGATAATCCGGTAGGCCTCACGCAGGCCCTTGATCGCCGAGTCGCTCAGGCCTCGCCGTTTCAGGCCGACACTGTTCAGGCCATGCGCCGCGGCCGGGTTACCCGAGATAATGATATAAGGCGGGACGTCCTTGCTGACTCCGCAACCCATGCCACAAAAGCTGTAGGCGCCGACTTTGACAAACTGGTGAATCAGGGCAAAGCCGCCGAGGATGACATAATCCCCTATCTCGACATGACCACCCAGCGAGGCGCCATTGGCGAAAACGGTGTGGTTAGCGATATGGCAATCATGCGCCACGTGCGAATAGGCCATCAGGAAATTATTATTCCCTACTGTGGTCAGGCCACCACCCTTTACGGTGCCACGGCTCAGGGTGCAGCTTTCACGAATGACATTGTCGTCACCAATCTCCAGCCGGGTGGGCTCGCCGCGATAGCCAAGGTCCTGGGGTGCCTCACCGATAGATGCGAACTGGTAGATCCTGTTGCGCTTGCCGATCCGGGTCGGACCGTTAATGACCACGTGCGGGCCTATCCAGCTACCCTCACCGATCTCCACCTCCGGGCCGATAACAGAAAACGGGCCGACGCTGACGCCCGCCGCAAGTTTTGCATCAGGGTCGATAACGGCATGCGGATCAATCAGGCTCATATGGATCGCTTGGCGCACATCAGATCGGCATTGGCGACGAGTTTGTCATCAACCTTCGCCTCGGCCTTGAACTTCCAGACCCCGCGCATTTCCCGCTCCACGGTGACGTAAAGATGCAATTGATCACCGGGCACAACAGGCTGCTTGAAACGCGCCTTATCGATGCCCACAAAATAATACAATGAACCGTCTTCCGGCAGTTCACCCATGGTAATGAAGGACAGGATACCGGTAGCCTGGGCCAGTGCCTCAAGGATCAGGACACCCGGCATTACCGGGTGATGCGGGAAGTGCCCCATGAAGTATGGCTCGTTGTAACTGATGTTCTTGATCGCATGCAAGGTCTTGCCCGGCGTATAGTCCAGCACCCTGTCAACCAGCAGGAACGGATAGCGATGTGGCAGATGCTTCATCACTTCATGAATATCAAGGGTGGGCATGTAAGACCTCTCAGTTCAAAATTAGTAGTTATTCAATTTCTTTTCAATCTTCTGCAGGCGTTTGACCATCTCATCCAACTGCCCAAAGCGCACAAAATTCCTGCGCCACTTGCTATTGGTTTGCAATGGCGTACCCGATGAGTAGACACCTGCTTCAGTAATAGATTGCGTCACCAGTGACATGGCTGTAACGTGCACATTGTCAGCGATCTCCAGATGGCCGCTGATCCCGACGCCGCCGCCGATGGCACAGTAGCGTCCGATTCGGGTACTGCCGGCAATCCCCACACAGCCGGCAATCGCCGTGTGCGCGCCAATGTAAACATTGTGTGCAACCTGTATCTGGTTATCGAGTTTTACACCGTCTTCGATCACGGTATTGTCGAGGGAACCGCGGTCGATAGTGGTATTGGCACCTATCTCAACATCGTTACCAATGCTGACTGTGCCCAGCTGCGGTACTTTCAGCCACTCGCCGGCATCATTGACCAGTCCGAAACCGTCGCTGCCGATCACTGCACCGGGGTGGACCAGGACACGCTTACCGATACGCACATTATCACAGATACTGACGTTCGCCACGAGCCTGGAATCGTCGTCGATAATACTCCCGGCACCGATAACGCAGCCTGCGCCTATGATCACATGCCTGCCGATCCTGACATCATCAGCAATCACTGCCCGCGCGGCTACGGAGGCCGTGGGATCAATCTGTGCACTAGCGGCCACGGTCGCATCACGATGGATGCCAGCTTCTACTCTGGCTTGCTGCTGAAACAGGTTAGCCACGCGGGCGAATAATAATTGCGGGTTTTCTGTTAGCAGGCAGGCGGTCGGCGACAAGTCGCAGTGTTCCGGTTTGAGAATGACTGCCGAGGCCCTGGTCCGGGCAAGTTCGTCAGCGTAATGCCTGTCATAAAAAAAAGAAATCTGCCCGGGCCGGGCAGATTTGAGAGACGCGACCGCCTGTATACGGCAGTCTGCATCACCTTTTATGTCAGCATCAAAGCGTGTTGCCAATTCTCCTAGCGTTTGCGTCACTGACTCATCCGTTCAATCTTGCTTATTTTTTGGCTTTCGCCTCATTTTGCAGGCGCTTCAGGATCATGCCGGTCAGGTCAATATTCGGATTGGCAAAGGCGATACCTTCGTAAAGAATAAGGTCGTACTTTTCCTGCTTGCCAACCTGGGTAATCGCATCATTGACATAGCGCAACAACTTGCCGCGTTCTTCATTACTCCGGAAGGTGCGATCTTCGCGCAACTCATCAAGCGCCCGGCGCAGGTCACGTTTTCTGCTCAGGATGTCACGCTCCAGCTTGCGGCGCTCGGCCTCGGACATAATCGCACCATCACGGGCGAGTTTCTCCTCGTCCTGTTTTATCGCCTTCTGCTCTTTCAACAACTTGTTATCGCGAGCGGAAAATTCCTTCTCCAGCTTGTTCAGGGCCACCTTGGCCTGCGGTGCCTCTTCCAGCAAACGGCTGGGATTAACCACACCAATCTTGAGATCCTGGGCCAGCCCCATTGTCGGCAACAGGCCAAGAACAGACACAAATAATACTTTCTTTAAGATTTTCAATATTCTGCTCCGGTTTTCCGGTTTTGACTAAAGATACTGTAACACATCAGAATCCACCACCGAAGGTGAACTGGAAGGCCTTTGTATCATCACCAGGTTGGTCATTAAATGGCGCGGCCAGGCTGAATGACAGAGCCCCGAAAGGCGACAGCCAGGTCACACCGAGGCCAGCCGCATAACGCAGTTCATCAAACTCGAAATCCTCATTGGTACCATAAACATTGCCAGCATCGACAAAGGCCGAAAAGCGCCAGGAGCGGGTATCTTTTACAAAAGGTACGGGGAAAATCAGCTCGGCACTGGCTACCGTCTTCAGGTTGCCACCAAGGGGGTCACCAAAACTGGCACTTGTGGCATCCCTGATTTTCGGTCCCAGGGTATTGTCCTCGTAGCCGCGTACCGAGCGTGCGCCCCCGGCGAGAAAGTTTTCAAAGAACGGCAGGCTGTTGGTGGAGCCATAGCCATCCCCGTAACCCACCTCACCTTTCAAACCCAGGGTAAGGTTACGCGTCAGTTTGAAAAAACGCTGGTTCAGGTAGGTAAACTTGTAGTACTCAAGGTCGCCACCCGGCAGGGCAATCTCACCACTGATGCGCTGGATACCGCCGCGGTCCGGGAAAATCGCCCGGTTTCGCGTGTCGTTGGCAAATGACATATTCAGGGTAAAGGTATCAAAGCCTGCCGAATCGCCAACTGCCAAAGAGTTATTGTCCTCCTTGAGACTACCCAGTTCATCAAGGAAGTCCTGTGGGGTATTGAAATTGGTATTAATCGTGGTTCGCGAATAGCCTATGCCCAGGGAAACGCGTTCAAACTCGGTAATCGGAATACCGAATGACATCGAACCGGAGAACACATCCGAGGTGTAGCTGGCCAGGTTAGCCTCGGCCGCATCGGTTTCGCGATAAAGCATGTTAAAGCCGCGACTGACACCATCTTCGGTCCAGTAAGGATTCACATAACCAAAACGGTAGACCCTGTTGATCTCACTGTTATCAAAACCTACAGAGATACGCTTGCCGCTGCCGAGGAAGTTATCCTGACTGACACTGGCATTAAAGATCACACCCTGGGAATCTGAGTAACCGATACCGGCCAGCAGGTTTCCTGAAGGCTTTTCCTTGACCTTGTAGTTCACGTCTACCTGGTCTGTGGTGCCGGGCACCGCCGGTGTTTCTACTTCCACTTCGTCAAAATAACCGAGCGTGTCCAGACGCACCTTGGAACGTTCAACGTTAGCGGTTGAGATCCAGGCACTTTCGAACTGGCGCATTTCCCGGCGCAGTACCTCGTCACGGGTCTGGGTGTTGCCGCTAAAGTTGATGCGACGTACATAGACACGTTTGCCCGGGTCGACGAAGAAGGTCAGTTCAACCTGCTTTTCCTCTTCGAGGATTTCCGGCACCACGTTGACGTTGGCAAAGGCATAACCCTCTTCGCCGAGACGGTTGGTGATCTTTTCACTGGTTTCGGTGGCTCGGCGCCGCGAGAAAATATCGCCCTTTTGTATTATAAACAGCGGGAAGAGCTCTTTCGGCTCAACAACCAGATCCCCTGCCAGCTTGACGCTCTTGACCGTAAACTTCTCACCCTCGGTAATATTAATGGTGATGTAGACATCTCGCTTGTCCGGTGTGATCGAAACCTGGGTCGAATCGATATTGAAGTTGATATAACCCCGGTTCAGGTAGTAGGAACGCAGGCGCTCCAGGTCGGCAGCCAGCTTCTGTTTTGAATACTGATCAGTGTCTGTATAAAAAGAGAACAGCGTGGGCGTGCTCAGTTCAAATTCATCCAGCAAGGTTTCATCGTCATAGTCAGTATTGCCGACGATATTTATCTGGTGGATTTTTGCCACCGTACCTTCCGAAATATCAATAGTAATGCCTACACGGTTACGCTCAAGGGGCGTGACAGTCGTTTCCATTTTGACGCCGTACTTGCCCTGGCTAAAATAGATACGCTGCAGTTCCTGCTCAACCTTGTCGAGAAGAGATTTGTCAAAAACCCGGCCAACGGCAAAGCCGATTTCCTTCAGGCCTTCAGTGAGAGCCTCCTCCTCAATGGACTTGTTGCCGTTGTAGTCGATACTGGCAATGGCCGGGCGCTCGATAACAAAGACAATCAGCACACCGTTTTCACGTTCCAGGCGCACGTCTTTGAAAAAGCCGGTCTTGAACAAGGCACGGATGGTTTCTGCTGAAGCCCGGTCATCCAGGGTTTCGCCTACCTTGACCGGAAGGTAGTTGAATACCGTGCCTGCTGCGATGCGCTGCAGACCTTCGACACGAATATCCTTGATAACAAATGCTTCGTTTGCCCAGACATGCTGGCCAGGACCTGCCATCAGCAGGAGAATGAGAATTAGTCTTTTCATTACTGAATGTTACTGCTTCTTGTTTTATAGTTTTTAATTAGCGAGAGTTAAAACAATCGCGTGACATCATTATAAACGGCCAGCATCATCAACATCGCCAGAATGACCAGACCTATCTGTTGTCCCAGCAACTGGGTCTTTTCCGATACCGGACTGCCTTTCACCAGTTCCACCAGGTAGTACATAAGGTGTCCGCCATCGAGCACCGGAATGGGTAAAAGATTCAACACCCCGAGGCTGACGCTGACAATGGCGATAAACGCCAGAAACTGCACCAGACCTATGCTCGCTGACTGCCCTGCATACTGGGCAATCGTTATCGGGCCGCTGATATTCTTGACGGAGACTTCCCCCACCAGCATTTTCCCCAACATACGCAATGTCAGCAGGCTGACCTGTGCCGTCTTCTCCAGTGCCGGCCCAACGGCCATCAGCGGGGAATATTGTAGCACAGACCTCAGTTCCGGCGAGATACCTTGCGGCGGTCTGGCGACGGCACCGATATATCCGTAACTTACTGAATCATCAGACTTATTACCAATGACGAGATTGATCTGCTGAACTTCCCCGTCCCGCAGGACATTTACCTGCACCTCTTCGCCGGGGCGTTTTTGCAAATACTGCACCCACTCACGCCAGTCTTTAATTGCCTGTCCATCCACCGCAATAACCTTGTCGTCCGCGCGTAACCCCGCCCGGGCGGCCGGCTCGCCTTCGAGCACACTATCTATCACCGCGGGCCAGACCGGCAGATAGGGGCGAATACCGATAGCCGTCACAATATTGCCCTTGCTCATGTCCGCGGACAATCCCTGCAGGTTGATATGGCGAACCGTTTGCTGCTGGTCCTCGTCCGTCACCGTGACCTTTACTCTTGCATTTTGATCGAGCACGGCCTCGATAAGCTCCAGACCAATAACATCCCAATTGACTGTCTTCACCTCATCGACAGCGATAATCTGCTCACCACTTTGCAGGCCCGCCTGCGCGGCCCGCGATGTTGGTTCGACCTCACCGATAATTGGCTTGATCCCCTCTATCCCGATAATGAAAACCACCCAGTAGACCAGCGCGGCGAGAATAAAGTTAAACAGCGGACCGGCGACGACCACGGCCATGCGCGTGGCTAATGGTTTACGATTGAACGCATACGGGAGCTCCTTCTCTGCCACCGGCTCGTTACGCTCATCAAGCATCTTCACGTAACCACCGAGGGGGATTTGCGCTATGACATATTCCGTATCGTCACGTTTACCCTGCCAGCGAAACAGCGGTTTGCCAAAACCAATGGAGAAGCGCGTCACCTTGACACCGAGTTTTCTGGCGACCCAGAAATGACCATACTCGTGGAAGGTAACCAGGATGCCGATCACCACGATAAAGGAAAGAATAGAGAAGAGAACTTCAAACATATAATTATGATGCCGTATGGCGTTCAGGAGAATTGATACAGGCCATCGCCACTTCCCTGGCATGTGTATCAGCATTCAGTATGGTGTCGAGAGATTCTGCTTCGACAAAGCTTATTGACTGCATACAGGTCTCGATGACCCCGGCAATAGCGGTAAACGCCAGTTGTCCCTGCAGGAAAGCCTCAACCGCCACTTCATTGGCAGCATTGAGAATGGTGCTTGCCGTGCCCCCTGCCCTGATGGCCTCATCCGCCAGGCGCAAACAGGGAAAGCGTTGCAGATCGGGGCGCTCGAAATTGAGTTGACCGATAGTGACTATATCCAGCGCCGCCACTCCGGAATCGATCCGCCGCGGCCATGCCAGGGCATGTGCGATCGGGGTACGCATGTCCGGATTGCCTAGCTGTGCCAACACCGAACCATCGAGGTAATCGACCATGGAGTGAATAACGCTTTCCTTGTGCACCACGATCTCGATCGTGTCCGGCCCAACATCAAACAGCCAGCAGGCCTCGATCAGTTCCAGCCCCTTGTTCATCATGGTCGCTGAATCGACCGATATCTTGCGGCCCATGCTCCAGTTAGGATGGGCAATCGCCTGTTCCGGGGTTACACCGGCAAGCTGTTCCACCGGGATATCCCGAAACGGGCCGCCGGAGCCGGTCAAGAGGATACGGCGAACCCCCTGGGCATCCATGCCCGCCCGGTAACCCTGCGGCATGCACTGGAAGATGGCATTGTGCTCGCTATCGATGGGTAACAACTCGGCACCATGCTCACGCACCGCCTGCATGAACAGGTGCCCGGACATGACCAGCGCCTCTTTATTCGCCAGCAATATCCGCTTGCCGGCACGCGCGGCGGCAAGCGTTGGCAACAGCCCGGCGGCACCAACGATGGCCGCCATTACATAATCGGTCTGCGGCAGGGCGGCGACGCGCTCCAGACCCTCGCTGCCGGCAAGCACCTCTACTGCCAGCCCCTCGGCCTGCACCTGCCCGGCGAGGCGGGCGGCGGCAGATGGATCCGCCATGACCGCATAGGCCGGGGCAAACTCACGGCACTGGGCCAGCAATCGCTCGACATCACGATTAGCCGTCAGGGCGACGACCTGATAATCACCGGCATGGGCGCGCACCACATCCAGCGTGCTGATCCCTATCGAACCTGTCGCACCGAGGATGGTGATACCTTTCATAACAGCATATCCTTGATCAGATAACCAGCAACAAAGACGGGGGCCGCGGCGGTGAGACTGTCGAGCCGGTCCATTGCGCCACCATGGCCGGGTAACAACTGGCCGCTATCCTTGATACCGCTGACGCGCTTAAAGACACTCTCCAGCAGGTCTCCATATATAGAGAGCATGACGGCGAGCATGGCGATGATAATAAAGGCGGGTTGCTCGACTGACGGTATATCGGTCAGCAGAACCCAGAAACCGACTACTAACAGGCTCAGCAACAGGCCACCCAGCACCCCTTCCCAGCTTTTGCCTGGGCTTATCGCCGGTGCCAGCTTGTGCTTGCCGAAACGACGCCCTGCAAAATAGGCACCGCTGTCCGCCGCCCAGACCAGGCAGAACACCAGTAACACACTGCTCGCTTGCGAGTCGTGCAACAACACCAGTGCCAGCCAGGTGGAGACAATGAGCAATGCGCCTACCACGAGACTCACCACATGGTAGGCAGGTGCGGATAAGGCCGACACCCGGCGGGTAATATCGAATAACAAGGCGATGATCACAACTGCCCAGAAAGCGGCCGCGACCAGCATGACGGCATCAGTAACCATATTAATATTGATACTGAACCACACGGCGACCAGCAGCAGGTCGAGCACCAGCACCCAGGCAAGCCGGGCCAGCAGGGAATTCAGCCGGGCCAGGGCACTCCACTCCCAGGCGGCAAAATTGAGGACAACCGCCCACAACAGGGCAAAGGCGGGATTCGGCAAATAGAAGATCGCCAGGATGACCAGCGGCAGTAGCAGCAGCGCAGTCAGGATGCGTTTTTCAAGCATATCAGGCTTTCTCCACTTGCTCGGCGGTGCGGCCAAAACGGCGCTGTCGCCCGGCATAGTCACGCATTGCCGCGGCCAGGTGAGACTTGTCAAAATCAGGCCACAAGGTGTCGGTGAAATACAGTTCGGTATAGGCTAACTGCCAGAGCAGGAAATTGCTAATACGCTGTTCCCCGCCGGTACGGATAAACAAATCCGGCTCCGGCAAATCTGACAGTGACAAATGCCGCAGGAACTGCTCTTCATCAATGCCCTGGTTGCCGGTAACGGCCTGTCGTGCTGCCTGCAGAATATCCCAGCGGCCGCCATAATTCGCGGCTATCGACAACGTCATGCCATCGTTACCGGCGGTCAGCGTTTCTACTTCATCAATGCGCTTCTGCAGCTTGTCACTGAAGGCCGTGCGATCGCCAATCACCCGCATGCGAATATTATTCTCATGCAAGGAGGCTGCCTCTTCGCGCAGGGCACTGATAAACAGGTTCATGAGCAGATCCACCTCCGTCCGCGGGCGTTTCCAGTTCTCACTACTGAAGGCAAACAGGGTTAAGGCATCAAGATGAAAGTTGGCACAAACCTCCACCGCCATGCGTGCCGATTTCACACCTGACTTGTGGCCGGCAAAACGGGGGAGATGTCGTTGCTGCGCCCAGCGGCCGTTACCATCCATAATAATGGCAATATGCCGGGGCAATTCCAGTCGGGCAGGAAAAATGTCTTCGCAGGAGTGACTGATGTGGGAGGCATCGCTCATGACGTTGTCATGTTATTCGGGAAAACCGCCCGCCTAGATTTCCATGAGGTCTTTTTCTTTTTCCTCGAGGAGTTTGTCGATATCGACAATCTTCTGATCGGTGAGCTTCTGTATCAACTCGCTGCCGCGACGCTCATCATCTTCACTTATCTCTTTTTCCTTTTGCAGTGCCTTGAGGTCACTGTTGGCATCACGCCGGATATTGCGTACCGCAACGCGGGACGATTCGACTTCCTGGCGTACCAGGCGAATCATTTCCTTGCGACGTTCTTCGGTGAGCGGTGGGAGCGGGATACGAATCACTTCACCGGCGGTTACCGGGTTGAGGCCCAGACCGGAATCCATAATCGCCTTTTCGATAGGCTTGACCATAGACTTGTCCCAGGGGGTTACCGTCAGACTACGTGCATCACCCACCGAGATATTGGCCACCTGGTTGAGTGGTGTTTCGCTGCCGTAACAGGATACCTGGATGTGCTCAACCAGACCGGTGCTGGCACGCCCTGTACGCATCTTACTCAAGTCATTCTTCAAGGCCTCAATGGTCTTGCCCATACGAACTTCTGCATCTTTGAGTATATCGTCAATCACGCCGCACTCCCTTATTTTACCAGTGTACCTTCTTGCTCACCCCGAACAACACGCATCAGGGCACCAGGCCTGTTCATATTAAATACGCGCAAAGGCATATTCTGATCACGACACATCACAATCGCGGTGGCATCCATAACGCCGAGACGCTGATCAATGACCTGATCGTAGCTCAATGTATGATGGAAAACCGCATTTGCATCCTTGACCGGGTCGGCCGAGTAGACACCGTCGACCTTGGTCGCCTTGAGCATGACGTCTGCACCGATTTCGATCGCCCGCAGGCTGGCAGCAGAATCTGTGGTAAAGAACGGATTGCCTGTACCGGCAGCGAAGATCACGATACGGCCCTTCTCAAGGTGGCGAACCGCACGCCGACGAACATAGTCCTCACAGACTTCATTCATGCTCAGTGCCGACATTACCCGCACTTCCACAGCCATCTTTTCCAGGGCGTCCTGCATAGCCAGTGCATTCATCACCGTTGCCAGCATTCCCATATGATCGCCGGTTACACGGTCGATGCCGGACTCGGCGAGTCCGGCACCACGGAAGATATTACCACCGCCGATCACCATGCCGAGTTCTACACCGGCATCGATGACCTCTTTAACTTCACTGGCAACACGTTTGATAATAACCGGGTCAATACCATAATCGCCCTCGCCCATCAGGGCCTCACCGCTGAGTTTCAGCAGGATGCGTCTGGCTGGTTGCGATGGGCTCATCGCTTACTCGCCCTTGACCTGTGCCATGACTTCGTCGGCAAAGTTTTCGACTTTCTTCTCGATACCTTCACCTACTTCAAGCCGTGCGAAGCTCAGGACACTGGCGTTGTTGGCCTTCACCAGTTTTTCGACGGTCTGGTCAGGGTCCTTGACGAAAGGCTGACCGTAGAGGGCCTGTTCGTTGAGGAACTTGGCGATACGACCGCTGACCATCTTCTCGATAATCTCGGCTGGCTTGCCACTTTCCGCGGCCTGTGCAGTGAAGATTTCCTTTTCCTTTTCAACCAGCTCGGCAGGTACATCAGCCTGGGCAACACAAACCGGCTTGCTCGCCGCAATGTGCATGGCGATGTCCCTGGCCAGCTCTTCACTGCCACCCTGCAGGTCAACCACCACGCCGATGCGCGCACCATGGGTATATACACCCAGGTGATCACCCTGACGCTTGATGATAATGCAGCGACGCACACTGATATTCTCGCCAATCTTGGCGATCAGGTTCTTACGTGCTTCATCAACCGTCTCGCCGCTGGCGATCTTCATGCCAGACAAGGCTTCAGCATCCGCTGCTTCACCCGCCAGCGCTGCAGCAGCGACGGCCGAGGTGAAAGCAAGGAAGTTTTCATCCTTGGCGACAAAGTCGGTTTCACTGTTGATTTCAACCATGGCGAGCGTTGCACCATCGTCACTGATAGCGATTTCGACCTTGCCATCAGCAGCGACGCGGCCCGCCTTTTTGTCGGCCTTGGCGGCGCCTGATTTGCGCATTGCCTCGATGGCGACATCGATATCGCCATCGGTTTCAACCAGTGCCTTCTTACATTCCATCATGCCTGCGCCAGTACGTTCGCGCAGTTCCTTAACAAGTGCTGCAGTAATTGCCATTGTCAGTTACTCCTTTACGCTTCAGACGCGTCGTCGGCCTTGGTAGCAGCCTTCTTCGCAGTCTTCTTGGTGGCGGCCTTCTTGCTGGCAGCCTTCTTTGCGGTTTTCTTGGTCGCAGCTTTCTTGGTGGCAGCCTTCTTAGTTACTTTCTTCTTGGCTGCTTCAGCGCCTTCATCAATTTCCACAAACTCGTTGGCAGGACCTTCGGTCTGGGCAACGGCACCACGGCCATCCATAATGGCATCGGCTATACAGCTGGTGTAAAGGGTAATAGCACGGATCGCGTCATCGTTACCGGGGACAACATAATCAATACCTTCAGGTGAGTTATTGGTATCAACCACACCGATAACCGGAATGCCAAGCTTGCGGGCTTCGCTAACAGCGATATTTTCATAACCAACATCAATGATGAACAGCGCATCAGGCAGGCCGCCCATGTTCTTGATACCGCCAAGACTGCGATCGAGCTTGTCCAGTTCACGCGACAGCGTCAGGGCTTCTTTCTTGGTCAGGCGTTGCATGCTGCCGTCTTCCTGCATTTGCTCGAGATCTTTCAAGCGCTTGATAGACTGGCGCACGGTCTTGTAGTTGGTAAGCATGCCACCCAGCCAGCGGTGGTTGACATAAGGCATGCCACAACGCTCTGCCTGTTCGCGGACGATTTTGGATGCCGCACGCTTGGTGCCGACAAACAGGATACGACCGCGGCTTGATGCCATACGCCCCAGGTAGTTCAGCGCGTCGTTAAACAGCGGCAGGGTCTTTTCAAGGTTGATGATGTGAATCTTGTTACGGTCTCCGAAGATGTACGGAGCCATTTGAGGATTCCAGAAACGGGTTTGGTGACCAAAGTGGACACCGGCCTCCAGCATGTCGCGCATGGAAACATTAGCCATGTGATTTCTCCAGTTTAGGGTTGCGCCTCCACGTCTCCCATCTGCCAACCCGATACCCTTCTATATTATAAGGAGAAGGACCCGGGCACCCGGACAAATGTGTCGAAACGTGTGCGGTTTAGTTTTATCCACCCGGGCCGAGACCCTGAGGTGAACGTCGATTTGCCATTCAGGCGCGCGATTTATACCATAATCGACCACCCACGACAATTGGATTGGTCTGATAAGGCACAAAATAAGGTCGAACTGGTGTAAAATCGACCAGATTCGACCTAATCATGATGAAATCCGCAACCTGGCAAAATTTATGAGTGTAACTATCAAGACCCCCGAAGAAATCGAAAAGATGCGTATTGCCGGTCGCCTGGCAGCCGATGTACTCCATATGATCCGTCCGCACGTCGTCCCTGGCATCACCACCGGCGAGCTCGACCGGATTTGCCATGATTACATCGTCAACGAACAACAGGCCATTCCCGCCCCGCTGAATTATCACGGCTTTCCGAAGTCCATCTGCACCTCGGTGAACCACCAGGTCTGTCACGGCATTCCCGGAGACAAGAAGCTGAAAAACGGTGATATCGTGAATATCGACATCACCGTAATCAAGGATGGCTATCACGGTGATACCAGCAAGATGTTCGGCGTCGGCAAGGTCAGTATCGGTGCCGAACGCATTATGCGCATCAGCCATGAGTGCATGCGAATCGGTATCGAAATGGTCAAACCCGGCATCCAGCTCGGTGATATTGGTCACGCCATTCAGCAACACGCCGAAGCCAATAACTGTTCAGTGGTGCGTGAATATTGCGGACACGGGATTGGCGCCGAATTTCACGAAGACCCACAGGTGCTGCACTACGGCACCCCGGGCACGGGACTGGCGCTAGAAACAGGCATGACCTTCACCATTGAACCGATGATTAACATCGGTAAGCGTGAAGTCAAACTATTGCCGGATGACTGGACTGTCGTCACCCGCGATCGCAGCCTCTCGGCGCAGTGGGAGCATACCCTGCTGGTAACCGATGACGGTTTCGATGTGCTGACCCGTCGGCCTGAAGACGATATCTGACAGCACTACATGCCAGAACTCCACATAACTTCCGAGCATATCGATGCCCTTGCGACGACAGCAGATAGCGCCGGCCGTATCCGGCTCTATAAGGAAGTCCTTGAGGAGGCTCGTCAGCAACAACGACGGCAGTTCGAGCAGGGTCTGGATGCGGCCAGCCTGACCCGGCTACGTGCCGACTCTATTGATAGCGTGCTAAAGCATGCCTGGCAGAACCTTGTCACGCAGCAGCAAACCGATGATGTCCCGGCCCTCGTTGCCGTCGGCGGTTATGGCCGCGCGGAGCTGCACCCCGGCTCGGATATCGACATCATGTTGTTATTGCCAGGCGATGACGACGTGCCCTGGCGAGAACGGCTCACGGCATTTCTGACCCTGCTCTGGGACATTGGCCTCGATGTCGGTCAGAGTGTGCGTTCTCTCCGTGACTGTATTGAACAGGCAGAAGCTGATATCACGGTCGCCACCAATCTCATGGAGGCCCGGCTTTTATCCGGCTCGCAAGAACTCTTCGACCACATGCGCACCGCAGTAGACGCGGAACACATCTGGCCGAGCCGTGATTTCTTTGCCGCCAAGTGGCAAGAACAGATAGCTCGCCATAACCGCTTTAATGACACCGCCTATAATCTGGAGCCCAATATAAAGGAAGGTCCGGGCGGCCTGCGTGACATCCAGATGATCGGCTGGGTGGCCAAGCGACACTTCGGCGCCGAGACCCTGCGCGACCTCATCAGGCACGATTTTCTGACCGAAGAAGAGTATCAGCTTCTCACCCACCATCAGGAGTTCCTCTGGCGGATCCGTTTTGCCCTGCACTTTCTGACCAATCGTCGCGAAGACAGGCTGCTCTTCGACTATCAGCGCGAAATCGCCGAACAATTCGGCTTCACAGATGAAAAGCACCAGCTCGGTGTCGAAAAGTTCATGAAACAATACTACCGCAGCGTTTCCGAACTCAGCCGACTGAACGAAATGCTGCTGCAGCTGTTCCAGGAAGCGATTCTGTATGCCGATGAGCCGGGCGAACCGACAGTCATCAACAAACGCTTTCAGTCACGCAAGGGCTTTATCGAGGTAGTCAATGAGAATGTTTTCAAACGCTACCCGTTTGCCCTGCTCGAGATTTTCCTGTTACTCGAGCAGCACCCCGAACTCAAGGGCGTACGTGCGGAAACCATCCGCCTCATCCGCGCCCATCATTATTTAATCGATGACGACTTCCGCAACGACCTGCGTTGTCGCAGCCTGTTCATGGAAATCATACGCCAGCCGCAAGGTGTGACCCACGAACTCCGTCGCATGCACAAGTACGGCATCCTCGGTGCCTACCTGCCGGTGTTTGCGAGAATCATCGGGCAGATGCAATACGATCTGTTCCACGTCTATACCGTGGATGAGCATACCCTGTTTGTCGTGCGTAACCTGCGGCGCATGACCGTACCTGAATTCAGCCATGAACTCCCGCATTGCAGCGAGATAATTCGGCGCATACCCAAGCCGGAACTGCTCTACATTGCCGGCCTCTTCCATGACATCGCCAAGGGCCGCGGCGGCGACCATTCCGAACTCGGCGCCAGGGATGCCATAGACTTTTGCCATCAGCATGGCCTCAGCGAATACGACACCAATATTGTGGCCTGGCTGGTAAACCAGCACCTTCTCATGTCACGCGTTTCGCAACGCGAAGATATCAGTGACCCGGAGATCATTAACCGTTTTGCCGACACCGTTGGTAACCGCGACCGCCTGGATTATCTGTATTTGCTGACTGTCGCTGATATGCGGGCGACCAGCCCGGATGTCTGGAACAGCTGGAAAGGCAGCCTGTTACGGGAGTTATATGACAATACCCGCAAGGCCTTGCGCAAACGCCTTGCCAGTATCGATGATGAGGAAGTCGCCAGGGATATTCGACAACAGGCGCTGGCCCGCATCAAGGATGCTGTGGATGCTGCTGAGCTAAATGCCCTCTGGGATGAACTCAGTGATGATTATTTTCTGCGCTATTCGGTTAATGAAATCGTCAACCACGCACTGGCTATCCTTCATGAGGACAGCCATAACCTGCCGCTGATTCTTATTCATGATGCTATTGATTATGGTGGCAGTGAAATCTTTATTTACACCATAACCCGCAAAGGCCTGTTTGCCGCCATCACCTCGGTGCTTGACCAGCTGGGACTGAGTATTGTTGATGCGCGGATTATCCGTTCCAGTAAAAACCATTCTTTTGATTCCTATATCGTTCTGGAACAGGATGGCACCCGCATTACCCCGGGCAGGCGAACCGAGGAGATATACCAGACCCTGCGTGACGCCTTGACTCGCGACATAATCGGCGGCTTCGAGGTAACCCGCAGACTGCCCCGCCAGCACAAACACTTTGATGTGGAAACGCAGGTCAATTTCGATACCGACACGCGCAACATGCATACCGTGATGGAAGTTATTACCGCTGACCGCCCGGGCCTGCTGGCGGCAGTCGGTGAAGTTCTGCAACGCAACAATATTCGCCTGCATACGGCACGTATCACGACCTTTGGGCTGCGCGCCGAAGACCTGTTTTATATTACCGATGATAACGACAACCCGTTATCCAACGCGCAACAAAAAGACCTGGCTGAGGCGGTCATCAAGCAACTTAACGACTGAGTGCTGATCCCGGCCGCGCCGAACCTTAAATATCCGCACCCAGTTTACGTGCAAAGACCTTGATCGCTTCAACCTCATGATACGGTGCCGATGCAGCCTGCGGTGCGGCCAGGTATTGCTGCCATGCATTCCACTGCATGGCAAGGTCTGTGTCACTGCAACTCAGTAACCTGATAACCGTCCGCCCGACTTTCCAGGGTCCCTCGCCCTGTAACCTGCCTGTTATTACATGTGCCGCGGCCGGACCGGTTTCGAACCAGTAAGGCTCAAAACACAGAATACCGTCCGGATGCGGAAAAACCTCTGTCATGAGACGTAAGGTATTGTCTGGATAGTGTACGACCAGCGGGGCGGTAACCGTAAAGAGATCAGTCATCCGCTGATCCTAAAAGAATGTGTGGCGGCTGCATAGCCATGTTTCCCCGGGCGCAATCACGATCCTGCTGATTAACCCGTTAGTTTGTTAACGGCATCACCAGCGGGGTCGGAGTCGCCGTCCAATCCACCGGGGTCGGAGTCGCCGTCTACAGGTACTCTTGACCTGGTTGCCAACGTCGTAGCTCGTTGTTCCAGCGAACCATCACACTCGCGCGACTCCGACCCCTTACCTCCAATCCACCGGGGTCGGAGTCGCTGCCTACAGGTACTCTTGACCTGGTTGCCAGCGTCGTAGCTCGTTGTTCCAGCGAACCATCACACTCGTGCGACTCCGACCCCTTACCTCCGACCCCTTACCTCTTGACCTGGTTGCCAACGTCGTGGCTCGTTGTTCCAGCGAACCATCACACTCGCGCGACTCCGACCCCTTATCCTAATATGTCGGCGAACCGCTCCGGATACCTAATATTATCTATAAATCCGTTGATTTATGTAATGATAATCATTATCATTCGTATTCTCTGAGGGAAGGTCAGGGCAGAAAGGGTTTATGTTATTACTCCTCCACAGGTATTTTAATCATGAATTACAGCTACATACTCATCGCTTCACTTGGCCTCGGCTTGATTGCCAGCCACCTGCAGGCAGAAGACGAGATCGTCCCCGCGGAGGAAATACTCGGCGAGCGCCTGTTTCTGGAAACGCGCTTCGCACAGAGCTACATGAACAACCCCGCCCAGGCGGATCCGGTACTCGACAAGACCGCGACCTTGCAGGGTATGCGGCCCGGCCCTTTCAAGGGCACCAACATGAGCTGCCGTGCCTGCCACATGGTTGATGAGCACAAGGACACAGCCATGGCGGGTATGCGAACCTATGCCGATTTTGCCCGCCGCAGCCCCGTCCCTGCTCGTGAAGACAGGCAAGCCACTGCAGTCAGAAATTCCCAGTCACTGGTAGGCATCAATCGGCAAAAAGACACGGTCTTCCATCACGATGGGGAGTTCCCGACACTTCAGGACCTGGTTCGGGCCACCTTCACCGGCCGAAACATGGGCTGGCTAGCCGGTGAAGAAAAACAGGCCGAGCAGCACATTGCCGCTGTCATTCGCGGCGATGACGGCAAAGGCGCGCTGGCCAGGGAATTCGGCGGCAGTTATACGAATGCGCTGGGAGGCCGGGTAGGCGACAGCGTGTTGCCGGCGCAATATCGTCTTGATGTAAGCGAGGCCAGTGACACCGAAATCCTCGATGCTGTTGCCGAGCTCGTCACCGTTTACATCAGCGCACTGGACTTCAGCCGTGATGAACAGGGCCATTATAACGGCTCAGCCTACGATGCCTTCCTGGCAAAAAACCAACTGCCGCGTCGCCCGCAACAGGGTGAATCCGATAAGGCCTATGCGCAACGCTTGCATAAGGCCATGCAATCACTTGCTGCAGTGGCGTATGTCGGCGGCAAGGACGGCAAGCTTGCATTACACGAGCAGGCATTCCGCTTTGCCGGGCAGGAACTGGCCGGTATGCGGATTTTCTTTGGCAAAGGCAACTGCGTCAGCTGCCATACGCCGCCGACTTTTAGTGATTATAATTTTCATAATACGGGTGTCAGCCAGACGGCTTATGATGCACTGCATGGACAGGGTGCATTTATGCAACTTGCCATACCCGGGACGGTTGATCCTGATCAGCACTATCGGGATATCGCAGCCAAAGACAGGCCCGGCTATACCGATCTGGGCATCTGGAATATCCTCGGCAACCCGGCCACCTCGTTGATGCACCAAAACGTATTACGAAAGCGTTTGTGCGCCAGTGCCTGCGAACCCAATATGGCCATGGCGAAAAGCATTGCTGCCTTCAAGACACCCCTGCTCCGTGACCTCGGCCATAATGCGCCGTATATGCATGATGGCAGCAAGGATACACTTGAAGATGTCCTCGCCCATTATGTACAAGTAGCCCATCTTGCTCGCGCAGGGAAACTGCGCAACAGCTCCGCGGATATCGAGGCCGTCAGCCTGACAGCCAGCGACATCAAACCACTCGCGGCCTTCTTGCGCGCACTCAATGAAGATTATGAATAAGCCTTCGGCTTGCCGGATGCCCGCAACATAACAAGCGAACATAAAACCAGTCTGCCCCCGCCGTTTGTGTCCGAGCTTGCTGTGCGCGGGCATCGCCAGTAGGCCGTCACGCGCTAACCGTGCTAAAATCCTGTTTCCATACGCTTTGTCACCAACCCAGGCCAACCGCGCACCACCATGACCCAGACAGCCCGAATCCGCGAAATCCCCTATAACTACACCTCTTTCTCTGATCGGGAAATCGTGATTCGTTTTCTCGGTGAGGATATGTGGCAGGTACTGGAAACCCTCCGTGCAGAGCGCGTCACCGGCCGCTCGGCGCGAATGCTGTTCGAGATCCTCGGCGATATGTGGGTGATTACCCGCAACCCCTTTATTCAGGATGACCTGCTGGAAACGCCGAAGCGCCGCGAGTCCCTGAGCCATGCCCTGCACCATCGTCTCGATCAAGTTGTGGCCCGTGCCGAGGACAATGCACTGGCCCTGCAACTGGCCGACAAAACCCGCCAGGCGGTGAGTCAATTTGAGGCCTGGTTTGCTGAACAAAGGGCCACGCGTCAGCGCATCCGCAAGAAGCTCGGTCGCATCACGCGCCGCGATAATATTGACTTCACCGGGATGGCGCGAGTCTCGCATGTGACCGATGCCAGTGACTGGCGCGTCGAACTGCCCGTGGTGGTCATCAACCCGGATACCGAGCAGGAACTCCAGGGCGTGGTCCAGGCCTGTATCGATCTTGGCCTGAGTATCATTCCCCGCGGCGGTGGCACCGGCTATACCGGCGGTGCCGTGCCCCTGACCGCTGATGCCGTCGTCATCAATACCGAAAAGCTGGAGGCCCTCGGCCAGGTGGAAATGCTGCAGCTCGATGGCGTTGCCGACAAGGTCGCGACCGTGCGCACCGAGTGTGGTGTGGTCACCCGCCAGGTCAGTGAACGTGCCGAGAGCCATGGCTATGTGTTCGCGGTTGACCCGACCTCGCAGGATGCCTCGACCATCGGCGGCAACATCGCCATGAATGCCGGTGGCAAGAAAGCGGTGGCCTGGGGTACAACGCTCGACAATCTCGTCTCGTGGCGCATGATCACACCCGATGCCGACTGGCTGGAGGTGGAGCGGCTCGACCACAATCTCGGCAAGATTCACGAACAGGAAACCGTCCGTTTCCGTGTCCAGCGCTACGAAGCCAATGGCAAGACGCACAAGGGTGAGGCCCGCCTGATGGAAATCCCCGGCAGTGTCTTCCGCTTGCGCGGGCTGGGCAAGGATGTCACCAACAAAACACTCAACGGCCTGCCGGGTATCCAGAAAGAAGGCTGTGATGGCCTGATCACCTCGGCGCGTTTCATCCTCCACAAGATGCCGGCCCATATTCGGACTGTATGTCTTGAGTTTTTTGATCCGGATCTGCAACGCGCGGTACCCGCGATTGTCGAGACCAAGGACTACCTCGACAAGCAGGACGGCATCACCCTGACCGGCATGGAGCACCTGGATGAACGCTACGTGCGTGCCGTCAAGTACAGCACCAAGGCACCGCGCGCCGATCTGCCGAAGATGGTATTACTCGTCGATATCGCCGGGGATAATGAGGACCAGGTAGCCGCGGCCGCCTCGCAAGTCGTGCGCATGGCGAATGCCCGCAATGCCGAAGGTTTTGTCGCCGTCAGTGCCGAGGCCCGCAAACGCTTCTGGCTGGACCGCGCCCGCACCGCCGCCATCGCCGCGCACACCAATGCCTTCAAGATCAATGAAGACGTGGTGATTCCGCTGCCCCGCCTGGTTGAATACAACGACAGCATCGAACGCATCAATATCGAATTATCGACAAGTAACAAGCTGAAGATGATCGATGCCGTGCTCGCTTACCTGCACGGCGAAATGCGTGAAACCCGACAGGCCCTCGAATTTGCCAGCAGTGAGGAAAACACCGCTATCCTCGCAGCCAAGAAGCAGGCGGCTATCGCCCACCTGCAACAGATCAAGTCCTGCTGGCAAGGCATCATGGAAAACCTTGATGCCCCGGCAAGTGAGCACCTGGAGATACTGGATGAGGCCACGCGCGACAAGGTACAGGCAGGCGACAGTCTTTTCCGCCTGCTGCAGCGTCGTGACCTGCGCATTTCCTACCGCCGCATCATCGAGCAGCCACTGAAGGAAATCTATGCCGGCCAGGACATGCTGGCGGTACGTGACAGACTCGACAGTATTCATGCCGAGTTACGCAACAGCCGCCTGTTCGTGGCCACGCACATGCATGCCGGCGACGGTAACGTGCATACCAATATCCCGGTCAACTCGAACGATTATGAGATGCTGCACGAGGCAGACCGTGTCGTCGAACGCATCATGAACATTGCTACCGAACTTGGTGGCGTGGTCTCCGGCGAGCATGGCATCGGCATCACCAAGTTCCAGTTCCTCGGTGAGTCGGCGGTTAACGAGTTTGCCAGCTACAAGCACGATATCGATCCGGATAACCGCTTTAACCGTGGCAAGCTGGTCGCCGGCTCCGGCCTGGAGAATGCCTATACGCCGTCACTGCGGCTGTTGCAGCAGGAGGCGCTCATCCTCGAGGCCAGCGAACTCGGCGACCTGAACAACGCGATCAAGGACTGCCTGCGCTGCGGTAAATGCAAGCCGGTCTGCAATACCCACATCCCTGCAGCCAATCTCCTGTACTCGCCACGCAACAAGATCCTGGCCACGGGCCTGATCATCGAGGCCTTTCTCTACGAAGAGCAGACCCGGCGTGGCCTCTCAGTACGGCACTTTGATGAAATGAATGATATTGCCGATCACTGCACCGTGTGTCATAAGTGCGCGCCGCCCTGCCCGGTGGATATCGATTTTGGTGATGTCTCGATACGCATGCGCGCCATTCTCATGGCGCATGGCAAAAAACGCAGCAGTCTCGGCACACGCGCGTCAATGGCCTACCTGAATGCCACCGATCCGACCACGGTGAAACTGTTATACAACGGACTCATCCGCTGGGGCTTTGCCGCACAACGCCAGGCCCACAGCCTGATGAAGAAATTCAATCCCTTCAAGCTGCCGGCGCGCCCGGCACATACGCATAAACGCGTCTCGGTAGCCGTACAGCTCGTCCACCTCGCCGACAAGCCGTTACCAGGGAAACTGCCGAAACGCACCATGCGGGCGATACTCCAGCTTGAAGACAGCAAGACCGTGCCGATCCTGCGCAACCCGGGCATACGCAGTGAAGATATGGAAAGCGTCTTCTATTTCCCCGGCTGTGGGTCGGAACGCCTGTTCAGTCAAATCAGCCTGGCGACGCTTGCGATGTTATATGAAAGCGGCGCGCAGACGGTGTTGCCCCCCGGTTACCTGTGCTGCGGTTATCCGCAAACATCCGGCGGTGATACTGACAAGGGTAAAAAGATTTCAACCGATAACCAGGTTCTGTTTCATCGTATCGCCAACACCCTCAATTACCTGGACATCAAAACCGTGATCGTCTCCTGCGGCACCTGCATGGACCAGCTCCTGCAGTACCAGTTCGAGAGGATTTTTCCCGGTTGCCGGCTACTCGATATCCATGAGTACCTGCTGGAAAAGGGCAATACCCTCGAGAATACGGACAATGATACGCAGTACCTGTATCACGACCCATGTCACAGCCCGATGAAGACACATAACCCGCTCAAGGTTGCCAGCGAGTTACTCGGCAAGGCGGTGCAGCTCTCTGATCGCTGTTGCGGTGAGGCCGGCACCTTTGCCGTCAATCGCCCGGACATTGCCACCCAGGTACGCTTTCGCAAGCAGGCTGAACTGCAACAGGGTATCCAGGACCTGACCGGCAAGGACAAGAGTGAAAAAGGCGCCGTCAAGCTGCTGACCAGTTGCCCCGCCTGTCAGCAGGGCCTGTCTCGCTACGAAGAAGACACCGGTCTGGAAACGGATTACATCATCGTTGAGATGATGCGCAATCGCGTCGGCGAGGGCTGGGAGGAAAAATTCATCGAGACCATCAACCAGGGCGGCATTGAACGGGTCCTGCTGTAGCACCGAACCATCAGCCGCTTCTGCGCCCGCCAGCTTGACAGTCATGCGAGCAGGCCGGTAGATTGCATGCTCGATGGCTGAAACAGAAAGCCCTAATAATCAATGCATCAGTCTCTGGCGAGTAACCGTGATCAATTCGCGCCCTCTCATTACACTCTTCCTGCTGTTGCTGGCACCGGCCAGCCTGCTGACCGCCATGGCAGTCGGCAGCATCGACTATTCGTTTGAACAATTACTCCGTGGCTTGTTTACCGCGGAGGATTCCGCCCGGCACGATATCCTCTGGCAACTTCGCTGGCCACGGGCAGCCAGTGCCTTTGCCGCCGGCGGGCTGCTCGCCACAGCCGGTGTGCTGATGCAGGTCTTGTTACGTAACCCGCTGGCGGATCCCTATATCCTTGGCACCTCCGGTGGGGCGGCCGCGTTTGCACTCTTTGCCCTGCTGGCCGGGCTCGGCGGGATCTGGATACCGGGGAGCGCCTTCGTCGGTGCCTTGTTATCCACCTTGCTCGTCTTCAGCCTTGCGCACGGTCGCGGTAGCTGGACCAGCAACCGCCTGTTGCTGACCGGTGTCGTGGTCGCCTTCGGCTGGGGCGCCCTGATCAGTTTCCTGCTCGTCATTGCCCCGCAAACCCGCTTACGCGGCATGCTCTACTGGCTGATGGGCGACTTGTCCCACAGCCAGCAATCATGGACGGCGCTGCTCGCCCTGGGCGTGATCTTTTTACTCTGCCTGCCATTGCTGCGCCGACTCGATATCCTGCAACGCGGTGAACTCCAGGCCGCTGCCCTCGGCGTTAATATCCGCCAGAGTCAGTGGCTCATCTATACCCTGGCCGCCCTGTGCACAGCCATTGCCGTCAGCCTTGCCGGCACTGTCGGCTTTGTCGGCCTGATCGTCCCGCATTTGCTCCGCCTGATTATCGGTACCAGCCAGCACCGCTGGATATTACCCGGTGCGGTATTGCTCGGTGGCAGCCTGCTCGTCCTGGCCGACACCCTCGCCCGTGCCATTGTCGCCCCGACCCAGCTCCCGGTTGGCGTCATGACAGCGGCCATCGGTGTACCCCTGTTCCTGCTCATGCTTTATCGCGGCCAACAACGATGAACACACTCGCCGCCCGGGAACTCGACGTCAGGATCGGCAACGTGCATATCTGCAGCCGGTTCGACTGGCAGATGCAGGCCGGTGAGATATGGGGCATGCTCGGCATGAACGGTGCCGGCAAAACCACCCTGCTGCATACCCTGGCCGGCTTACGCGAACCGAACGCCGGCAGGGTCTTGCTCAATGACCAGCCACTCACCACCCTGAGCCGGCGGCGCATTGCGCAACAACTGGGCGTACTCTTTCAAAGTCAGTATGAAGAGTTTCCAGGCACGGTCATCGAATCCACCCTTGCCGGCCGCCATCCGCACCTGCATGCCTGGCAGTTTGAAACAGAGGCTGACCGGCAGCTCGCCTTACAGGCCCTCGCCAGCGTCGGTCTGGCAGAGCTGGCACAGCGTAATGTGCTGACCCTCTCCGGTGGCGAGCAACAGCGTCTGGCTATCGCCTCGTTACTGGTTCAGTCACCGCAACTCTGGCTGCTTGACGAACCGCATAACCATCTCGACCCGCACCAGCAAATCCGCCTGCTCGATCGACTGGTGCAGCATGTGCAGGTGCATGACAACAGTCTGTGCATGAGCCTGCATGACGTCAATCTTGCCAACCGCTATTGCAGCCATTTATTGTTGTTATACGGCAATGCCGAGGTGATCGCCGGACCACGCGATGAAGTCCTCAACGAAGCCAACCTCTCCCGCCTCTATGGCCATCCGATGTGTTGCCTGCAAGCAGGCAAGCGTAGCGCCTGGCTGCCGGCATAAACCCGTCCACTACGCCGCCGGCACATTCAATCATAAGCGGTTGATTTTATAAATTACGCAATGCCCGGCATTGACTACACATGCCAATAACCCTAATATCCCCACACCTGCATCAGGTGCTCCTAATGACATACCAGTCCACGGAGTGAAACGGGAAGTCGGTGCGATGCACCCAATGTGTTATTTATTCCGACGCTGCCCCCGCAACGGTGATCGAGTTAAGGCCTGTCATCCAGCCACTGTGTTTAAACATTGTTTAACATGGGAAGGCGACAGACCCGGAACAAACCCCTCGTAAGCCCGGAGACCGGCCCGATGCAATCCAGCGACACGTTGCGGCGGGCGACTATAGCGGGCATTGCACTTTTCCGGCACTGTCTCATTACTCCCTTCGCACTGTCTTTTTAAACTCGTAAGTGCGGGCGTGCACATACATGTTATGCGGAGTAAGTATGCACAAGTTTCACAAGGCCCTGCTGACCAGTCTCGTTCTGGCGGCCATTTCACCCGTTTCTGCCGATCAAAAAAACCTCGAGCCGGTGATTGTTACCGCCTCACGTACGGTGCAAACCGTTGATGAGGCGCTGGCACCGGTGATCGTCATTAGCCGTGATGAAATCGAACGCAGCCAGGCAGTGGATATCGCTGATCTGTTGCGCTTCCATGCCGGCCTGGATATTGCCCGCAACGGCAATCCCGGTTCGGTGACTTCGTTATTTATTCGTGGTACAGAAAGTAATCACACCCTGGTCATGATTGATGGCGTCAAGATCAACCCCGGCACCACTGGCGGTGCCGCACTCAATAATATTGACCCGGAAATGATCGAACGTATTGAGGTCGTCAAGGGTCCGCGTTCAGCCCTGTATGGCTCGGAGGCCATTGGCGGGGTCATTAATATCATCACCCGCCGGGCGCCCGCCGGCACCACGGTGGATGCGCAGCTCGGTTTCGGTGCCGACCAGACTCGTCGCCTCGGTGCCGGTTTACGCTATGCCGATGACAGGCTACGCGCCGGTTTGCAGTTCAAAGTCGAACAGACTGAAGGCTTCGCACCACTGGTTGTGTCCACTGAAGACCGTGGTTTTGAGAACCTGAGCATCAATACCTTTGCCGGTCTTACCCTCGGCAGCGGCACAGACATCGAACTGAGTCACTGGCAGGCATCCGGTAACTCGGAGTACGTAAACACCTTTTTTGCGCCCTACCCGCCGCTTGACCAGGATTTCCGGAATACGGCAACCGCGCTCACCTTCAAGACCGCACCAACAGACAACTGGTCAACAACGTTCAAGCTGAGCCATATCCTTGATGATATACAGCAAACACAATCCGTCGATTATGTCCGCACCCGGCGTAACGTCTTCGACTGGCAAAATGACATCGAGGTAAACCGGCACCACCTTGTATCTGCCGGTATCAGCCTGTCCCGTGAACAAACCGACAGCCTGAGTTTCGGCAGTGCCTTTGATGTCGACACCGACACGGATGCCGTCTTCGTGCAAGACAACATCAGCTATGGCAACCACCAGCTACTCCTTGCCGCCCGCCACAGTGATCACAGCAGTTTTGGTAATTATGATACCTGGAATGTGGAATACGGCTATCAACTGAACCCGGGACTACGATTACTGGCCGGTGTTGGCACCGCCTTTCGTGCCCCCGACAGCACTGACCGTTTTATTGCCTTTAGTGGTAACCCGGATCTGGAACCGGAAGAGTCACGCAATGTCGAACTCGGACTTCGCTACAAGCCGGACAGCCGCAACCAGTACAGCCTCAGCCTGTTTAACAACCGGATCCATAACCTGATCGATTTCGACGGCAGCTTTGTCCTGCAGAATATCGGCAAGGCGCGCATCCGCGGTATCGAGGCTGCCTGGCAGTATACCGCCGCGCCGTGGGATATTCGTGTTGAAGCCATCGCCCAGGACCCTGAAAACCTCGATAATGACGAGCAGCTGTCACGCCGTGCCAAACGCAGCCTGACCACTGCCTTCGGTTACACGCGTAATAACTACCGCCTCGGACTGGATATCCTGACGACGAGTTCACGTGATAATTCAGGCTTTGATAGTGTTCGCCTGCCAGGCTATACACTTGCCAACCTGACCGGTTCGTACAAGCTGGATAAGACGTTAGCCTTCAACGCGCGCGTCGAAAACCTGTTCGACAAGGAATATGCCCTGGCGGCAACCGGTGCTGGTAATTACTCATCACGTGACCGGGCTGTTTTCCTTGAGTTACGTTATTCGACTAATCAATAATATATGACGAAAACGATCAGCATACTTTTCCTGGCATCGGCTGCATTACATGCAGCCGTGCTGGGGCTGGTCAGCTTTGAGCAACCTGCACGACTGCAGGCCGGTTCACCTTTCACGGTCAGCATCCAGGCATCCTCACCGGCAAGCAGCGGGCAACACCTCGAAGCGCTCAAGACACCGATCGAAACCGTAACGACCGCGGTCACGGTTAACGATATAGTCCCTCCCGGGCCTGTGCCGGATGACCTGAAGACGCCGAAACAGAAACTGCAACAACAAGCCGAAGGGCCACCACAACCGCATAAGCTCGATACTCATCGTCAAAGGCCAACCGCTCTACCTGAAGCCACGTCACAGACAGCGATAAAGACCGCCGCTATCAGCAGCCAGCATTCGATTGCGCTATCGTCAGAACAGTCCTTGTCATTGACTGCCAAAACAGCCAGTTTGATGCAGGCCAATCTGCAGCAGGCATTTGCCTTGCAGTTTCATTACCCGCGTCTGGCCATCAGGCATGGCTGGCAGGGCGAGGTCAGGCTGGGATTGCGTATCGAGGCCAACGGCAGATTGTCTCGGGTTCGGGTGGTGCAGGGTTCAGGTTACGGGCTGCTTGATGATGCCGCCATAAAAAGCCTGAACAAGGTCGCGATACTGCCCCAGGCTATCGCCTTGTTGAATGGCAATAGCATGGATCTGATATTACCGGTCCGATACGAGTTGCTGTGACCTTCTAGCGCGCCCTGTCAATAAGCTCGCACAAGTGCCGGACCCCCTGGAGCATTCTCGGTGTCGGGCGATTCATCAGATCCGGGTCGGCCCTGTACAGCTGCTCATGCCTGACGGCAGCCAGTCGCGGCCAGCGCCGCCAGTCAGCGAACACGTCTTCAGCCGCTGCCACGGTGCCGGCATAGACAATGACCTCGGGATCACGCTTGAGGACAGATTCCATACTCACCTGCGGGGCGAGCACATCAAGCCCGGCAAAGATATTCACCCCACCGCACAGGCTTATCGCATCGCTGATGATTTGCCGCTCATTAATGGTAAACAGCGGTTGGTGATCAATCTCGTAAAATACCTTTACACGACGCCGTCCGGCATAGCGGCTCTCCAGTGCGGCCAGCTCCACGAGAAAATCTTTCGCTGCGGCGTCCGCCGCGACTGATCTGCCAGTCAGCTTGCCGAGTTGCCGCAACTGCGCGGCTATTGATTCAAGTTTTTCCACCCTGACAAGCGCCAGCGGTAGCCCCATTGCCTCGACACGGGCAAGCACGTTTGCCGGGGTGCCATCCTGCCAGCCGATGACCAGATCCGGATGCATCTCCAGCAAGCGTTCCCAGTCGAGCTGGTAAACATCACCGATCCTGGGCAGCATTTTTGCCGCGCGCGGATAATCGCTGTAGGCAACAGTCGCCACAAGCTGCTGCTCCGCGCCAATTGCATATAAAAGCTCGGTGACATGCGGTGACAGGCTGACAATACTGCGGGGCTGGGCCTGCACGGTGGCGCTGGCAACGAACACAAACAGGCAGGAACAAATAAGCTTGTACACCACCCCGGGCAGAAGCAGATCACCCGGGCGTATCAATTTATACGGCAAGTCATCGTTCCTCATAAGTAAGCGCTCTTGCCCATTTAAGGGCAGCTCCCGTGAGCTTCTATCAAGCGCCGGTGTGCACATATTATCACCCTCGTTTCGGCCTTACACCCGCAAAACAAGAAAGGAGCATGGAATGGACTCGGGAATATCTGCCACAAGGCCTTGCGGCCATCATCAAGCCCTGGCTATAAGATCTTCTACTTGTTTATGCCATGGCTTTGAGACGCTATACTTTTTATGTGTATACCGGATGAGGCATAAGCCGTCCCGGCCTTCGCGCAGCACTTACCAACATATCAAGGATCAAAAACATGGTCACCCTACACACACCTGTCGCAGTCGGTTCACCTGACCCCGAGCTGAAGACCTCGCCCATCCTCGATGAGTTCGATGACGAATACGAGGTGCTCGCCCAGGAAATGGATGAGCTGCCAAGCTGCCTGTTTAATGATCTGGTTTACGAAGACGGTAGCTATGTATGCAGCAGTACCGGCATCCTGTTGCATTGCGAGAAAGGCCTGTGGGTAAGACAGGGAAGCTGCGACCCGGATAACCCCTGACTGAGTCGCGCCGCGCTGTATTATTTTTCTGCCCGTCGTTTACGTGATCGACCAGCCAGCCAGTGCCTGCAGGCGGGCAATCAGCGCAGCGTGTGTCTGCGCAACCTCCTCGCCCTGCGCGCGTAGCGCCAGGGCCAGCACACAGGGCAGATTCAATGCCTCGCCACGGGTGACAGCCTCGGCATAACGTGTCGCATAGTCCTGCGGCACACGCAATGTCCAGTTGCCGGGGTCTGTTATCCCTGGCCGATTGTAGATCTCTTCCAGGCCCAGCAGGTCCGCAAAAAATACCATGACGTGTGCCGCCGGGCTGGCAAAGATGTCCGCCAGCCTGGCATGTGCAAGTTTACGCCAGTCGCTGGCCAGTGTTTTCGCAAAGGCCTCCCTTTCTTCCTCGACAACGAGTCGCTGCGCGAGATAGCGGGCCTGCTCTCCCGCCTGGCCATTATTAACCCATTGTCTGACCAGGTGCCAGACAGGCGGGGTGTCATGGTTCCCCACCATAATCCAGTCTTCGGCATGTGCGTTCTCACTGCGATACACATCGAGCGGGTTGTCGAGGTCTGCCTTTTGCGTCACCCGGAAACGGCCCAGGCCCTGGCGCGCAATGACCCGCGCCAGCGGGTAAGGCAGGGTACTCAACACCTCGCAGAGCACATCCTCGTTTGATGCGCCATGGGCGCGCACCGCATCAACGACGGTATCCAGGAGCAAGGCATAGCGTTCCACCTGCAGACGTTGTAACGACTGCACCCAGTCATCTGCGTAACGGGGCACCGTGGTATTCAACTGCTCCGGCGTGACGATGGCGTAACGGGCCAGGCCGGGGTGTTCCAGCAACTGCGGCGAAGAAAACAGCCGCGCTCCATGCTGAACGGCATGATACGGATCGGGGTCATCATTACGGTAAACCCAGGGACAGACCAGACCATGCGGATGATCAATGCGGATACCGTCAAACTCGGTCAGCATCTTGTTGACCCGCGCCAGCAGGAAACGCATGACCGGCCCGGGTTCACCGCGTGGCTCGAGATACTGTTCAGGGTTAAATACACCATAGCCCCAGGGCTGACCGAGCGGATTGGTGCGACTGGGAGGCGCACCCATTCGATAGTCCTGAAGATAAAATGCCCCCCGACTCCAGGCATCACACGGCGACAACCCGACCTGCAAATCACCATAGAGGCGCAAGCCCCAGCCATTGAGCAGCGCGCGCCACTGCGCATGCTGCCGGTGAAGGAGAAGCTGGCCCAACTGGTAACGTTCGATGGCCATTTGATAACGGTGTTGCAAAACGGCGCGCCGCGAGGCGCAATGGTCTTCCTGTCCCGGGGCGGGCCGATAAAGATCACGCTCGGTGCAGTCTTCATTGAACACCGGCCAGTCGCGATAGTGACGGCCACCATGTGCAGCGGCCAGTGCGTGGTAAAGCGCGTCCGCGTCTAACCAGTCAGCCTGCCGGGTAGCAAAGGCGGTCAACTCCGCCTTGAGGTCAATGGCCGAGGCATCTCCCTGCGTAAGACGCTCGATAAAGTTATCGTAAATCTCATCCAGCGCCGCGTGACTGGCATCAAAGGCATAACGGTGATCACTGTGGGCGCTATCACGACGGCTCCCCGCAAGCAGATGTCGAAGGCTGCCCTTGCCAAGCAGACCGCCCGGGGCGTTTGCCACCGCGACAATGTCGAGGTTTAGAATATTTCTGGAAAACAGCGTGCCATCATAGGGTGAAGGGTTATCGCGGGCGGTCTGTCCTTGCGGCCCGAGCTGCACCGCGTCAAAGCCGAGACGACGCGCAAAGGCAAGAAACTGTTTCGCCCCTTCGCTATAGGGTGAACCACGACCGATATCCTCACTCGCCAGGCCTGGGAAACTGGCATCATGTATGGCCAGGGCCAGCCGCCGCTTACCCAGCAGCCGCAGGGCCTCGACTATAGCCTCATCAGGTTGTTGGACGGTCTCCTGGCTATTCATTTGGATCCGGGGCAGCCCCCTGTTGCCCGAGTAGAAATGCCACCGGGAAGTGGCGCAGGACCTGCCCTACCGGCAAGCGCCACGAGCTGTTACCGGCCTCGGCCTGATACTCTTCGCCGGTCAGCCAGTTACGCCAGTCAGCGGCTGGTAACTCGATGCAGGTATCGGCCCATACCCCTTCACCAAGCGGGGCACCGCCACCGCCAAGCGTATAGATCAATCGCGGCACCACGGTTATTACCCATTGTCCGGCATGGCCGCGGGCAAAGGCGCACAGGTGCTCTTCGTACGTACCCGAGACCGTCAGCGGCACATATTCACCCACCTGGAATAATTCGGCCTGGCTGTGCCGCAGTTGCAGACTGCGCCAGGTCAGGTATAACTTGGCGCGTCCATCCTCGATGTGATCGACAAGCTCGTCACAAATCGCCGTTAAAGCCCGGTTATCTTTCAGCGCCGCCTGCAGCCCGTCGAGCAAGTCACGGCGGCAGCCATAATCGACCGGCCGGCGGTTATCCGGATCGACCAGGCTGAGGTCCCACAACTCGTTACCCTGATAGATATCCGGCATGCCCGGCGAGGTGAATTTAAGTGCCAACTGGGCCAGGCTGTTAAACAGTCCCGCCCGACTCAGCGGCCCCTGGAATGACTGGAAATCAGCAAGGAAAGGGTTCTTCTCCATATCACCGAGTAATGCCGCGACGAAGTCGACTACGGCCTGCTCATATTCGATATCGGGATTGATCCACGAGGTGTGCAACTTGGCCTCCTTTACCGCCTTGAGCATGTAGTCCTGCATGCGTTGCCTGAACCCGGCCAGCGCGGCCGCATCAAGCTCCTCCAGTGGCCAGGCCCCTGCCAGGGTCTGATAAAAGAGATACTCATCATTGCGGGATGGCGCCAGCCGTTTATTCAGCATGCGTTTCCGGGAACGGTTTATCCGTGCCCAGCGTTTGACATAGCCACGCCATATGTCGGGTACTTCGGTAAGTACATTGATACGCGCACGCACATCTTCGCTGCGTTTACTGTCATGGGTGGAGGTCGTGAGCATGGCATGCGGCCAGTTCTGCGAGCGCTCCAGGTTTTGGTGATGAAAAGCCGCCACGGAAACGCCGAACCGAACCGGTTCGCCGCCAACTTCATTCAAGGAGAGCAACCTGTTATAGCGGTAAAAGGTGGTGTCCTCGAAACCTTTGGCCATGACCGGGCCGGTATATTGCTGGAACTTCATGGCAAAGGCGAGTATGCGTTGCCGGTATTCCTCGCTCTTGCCTTCCGCAATATCAAACAATAATACCTCGCGGACGAAATCATAAACCGAGGTATCCGCGGCACGGCTTCTTTTCCTGGCGACATTCACCGCCCAGTCCACGTAATGCCGATCCGCCTCGCTACTCCCTTCCGCACTGATATAAGTCCGGTAAACGGGGAACCAGGCAACCACCTCACTCAGGGCCTCACGCAGGGCACTCAATGAAAAATCGCGCGTATGCCGGTCCAGTTCCGCGATGCGGCTAAGCTGCTGGGCGAGAACATTGAGCTCACTTGCCAGGGCGGTGCGAATGATAAGCTTCTTGCTGCTATAAACCTGCCTGTCAAACTGCACATCATCACTGATAAACTCGCGATAGACACGGTTCATCTTCAACTCGGCTGCCGGATTAACGAATAGACCGTTTACGAGGCTGCCGAACTCATAGCCGGTAGTTCCATGTACCGCCCAGTCCTGGCGCAACCGTTCATGGTCAGCGAGGATCTTCTCCACCAGAAGGTAAAGCGGCCTGTCTGCAGCATCTGTCCCGGCGCCGGCACTGACCGGTTGCCTGGAGACCACGCGTGTCTGCAGGAGACGAAAATAATTCCCCGGGTCATAGAGGCCATCAGGGTGATCGATGCGCAGGCCCTGCACCCGGTTATCGGCAATCAGTTCCAGCACCAATTCATGGGTAGCCTCGAAGACCGCCGGGTTTTCGATCCGCAAACCGGCCAGCTCGTTAACCTCAAAAAAGCGCCGGTAATTGATTTCGTCAGTGGCCACCCGCCAGTAAGCTATACGCCATGCCTGTTGCTCGAGTAATGCATGCAGCAATTCGACATTATGCCGGCTGTTGAATGTTTGCAGGTTCTCATCCATGAAATGGGCAATATCCGCGTCACGATACAAACGCGTCAGGCTCGCCTTGTGCAGGCCCTTGTCACGCCGCCGCTCGGCGATTTGTGCCGCATCCGTTTCCGATCGCCGGGGCAGGTTCTCAAACGCCGTAATCAGGCTCTGGTAAACAAGCAGTTGCTGGTTAGTGGCGCCGAGTCTTTCCTCCAGTTGATCGATGTTATGCGCAAGAATATACGGATATTCCCCCGGGTCGATGGGCAATTCATGTTCGTAATAACGAACATAGAAGGATCCCCTGTCAGGATCGTATACGAGTTCCAGTTCACCGCGTTCGAGGATGCTGCCATAGTGATCGCCGAGGACGGGGACGAGGATCTTGCCACGCAACGCATCCTTCAAGGGTGTCCAGTCAATATCGAAATAGTCGGCATAAATCGATGCCGGGCCATTTTCCAGCACATCCAGCCACCAGGCATTGTCACTGCCCATCACCCCCATATGGTTCGGCACCATGTCCATGATCAGGCCCATCTGTTGTTGCTTCAGGACATCTGTGAAACCGGTAAAACCGGCCTCGCCACCGAGCTCGGTGTTGAGAGCGCCGTGGTCAATAATGTCATAACCATGCGTGCTTCCCGGGCGCGCCTGTAAACAGGGCGAGGTATAACAGTGGCTGATGCCGAGCTGGTGCAGATAAGGCGCGATTTCAGCCGCCTGTGCAAAGGTGAAGCCGCGATGCAACTGCAAGCGGTAAGTACTGCGGGGGATATTGGCCTGTGCCGGCAATGTCCGGGACGGCAAAACAGAGACGGGCGGATTGACTGCACAGCCCCGCTCCTCGCGTAACGCGCTGACCACTGCCAGGATATGCTCATCTTCACGCCATAACTCGAGATCCAGGCTCAGTTTGCGTTGCCAGTTCGGATACTGATCCGTGGTGCCTGGCAGGTTGACCTGATCCAGCTGCCCGAGCAGGTCTTCAAGCTGTAACACCATCACCCTGGCAGGTGTGCGTGCCAGGTAAGAATGAATCGCCTCGTCCAGTTCCGGCGTCATCACCGGCGTTGCCAACGGTTGAATACTCATGCCTTTGGGCAGCAGGGCTTCTCGCTCAAGCGCCATTAACAGGCGTGCCCTGTCCCCGGCGCGGGCGATGACTTGCTGATCGCGCAGCGCGCGATGGGGAAATAATTGCAGTTGCTCGCGAAGCTCCAGGTCCCTTCCCTGCCAGAAACCGGCCAGCGTTGGCAGGTCATGGGTGCTGACGGCTACCAGCGCATCAAGTTCATATTCATGCGGCGCCTTGAAACAGCCAGCAGCGGTCTTTTCAAAAAACAACAACCGGTATGACAAGACACCCATCGCTGGCAGTGCCTCGCGCACCTCGTCAGGGACTGTCCCCAGGTCCTCGCCAATGACAAGGCATTCGTTGCGTTGGCTCTCCAGTGCGAGGATGCCCAGGATCTCCTCGAAGGGATAAAACACATAACTGCCCTGTTGCGGCGATTTTCCCTGTGGTACCCAGAACAGCCGCAACAGGCCCATAACATGGTCAATGCGCAAGGCCCCGGCAGAGCGCATGTTCTGCCGCAGTGTTGCAATGAAAGGTGCATAGGCCCGGGCGCGCAGTTGTTCGGGCCGCCACGGTGGCAGGCCCCAGTCCTGTCCCTTGAGATTGAATTCATCCGGCGGCGAACCGATATGCGCCCGCACTGCATATAAATCCTGGTTGCCCCAGGCCTCTGCGCCGGCCCTGTCCACGCTGAGGGCAAGATCCTGGTACAGGCCCACGCCCAGTCCCAGTTCATAGGCATGACGGCCCACCTCCTGCAGTTGCAACTCGGCATGCCATTGCAGGTATTCGTAAAACTCCACCTCCTCGCGATGCCCGGCGGCAAAGTCGAGTACTGCATCGGCATTCGGATCACGGTAGGCCTTTGGCCAGTCCGGCCATCCGCGAACTTTCGGCTCACGTTTGTGCAGCCATACCCGAAGCGCCTCATACAGGGCATGCCGGTGCAAGGCCTCACCCTGCTCCTCCTGGAAGCGGTGAAATGCCCGGGCGCGCTCGCTGTCAGTCGCAAGATGCTGTTGCCGGAAATATATATAGAGACGCTCAAGGGTCTCAAGCTTGACCGCGGCGACGCCTTCATAGTCCACCAGTTCAGTTGCGCGCAGGGCCCGCAACCTCGCCTGGAACTCCTCGCCGGCCACTTGCTGCTGGACCTGATCACATTCGGCGAAGTCAGGCACGGCCTCGACATCAAGGTAGAGTATGTTTAAAAACAGGCGACTCGATGGACTGTAGGGGCTCGCGCGCCCGGGCTCATCGGGAAACAGGGCATGCAGCGGATTCAATCCCAACAGCCCGGCACCGACCTGTGCCGAGAATTCCAGCAGCCGCACAAGATCGGTAAAGTCACCGATCCCCCAGTTACGCGCCGAACGTACCGCATAAAGCTGGACAGACGACCCCCAGACACGCCCGCCATTGCGGATCGCCGCTGGCTGATAACAACGACGCGGGGCGATAATGAGAGACATACTTGCCGCTGGAATACCCGGCGCATCCAGATCCTGGAGCTCCAGATGGTGATAACCACAAGCGGGCAGCTCCGCTATTACCAGTAACCCGTATTGCCAACCGGCCACTTCCGGTGCCGCTTGTTGCCATGCCACCAGCTCGGCGGGGTAAAACTCACCACTCTTGCCGGCCCCGTCCTCTTCTACTATCTGCCAACGGTAACGATGCTGCATGCCCTCGCCGGGCACGCCAACCCGGATACTGATATTGGCCTCGTCTTCCCGGGCAACCAGCACGGGCGGCAACGCACGACACCCGTCTGCCGCCTCTGCCTCGGCGAGCGCCCGTTGCATCGCTTCCCGTCCCTGTGTCGGCACGCCCATCGCCGCAAGCAGGTCACGCCGGGTTCGTTCACTAACGGCATGACGCTTACCCCATATGTCATGGTATTCGGAGGCGATATGAAACTGTTCACAGAGGCGATCAAGTATTGACCGCGAACTCATGTTGTCGGCTCCTGAAAAAACCAGGCCACCGACCAGCGCGGCAAGCGGTACGCCGCCAGGTCAGTCTCGAGCGTCGCCGGATAAACATAGATGACACGGCCATCGGCCAGGTCTTTCCTTGTAAATGACAGTGTTGTCTCGGCCAGGTTGGCCATTAGTATCAACAGCGAGCCGTCCCCCATGCGCCACTGGACGCGCAGGCCCGACTCACCTAACAGACGAAACTCAGCCTCGCCGCCCGGCATACCCGGCAGGCGCGGAGTAATTTTTTCATGACGGAGGGCGAGCAGGCGCTGGTAAAACAACAGGCAATCATAATGGGCCGTATCCTCCAGGCTGTCCCAGTCCAGCTTGCTGCGTGCAAAGGTCGCCGGCGCATTCGGATCAGGTATGCTTTCACGCGCCTCGGGATCTGAAAACCGTTCGAAACCGGCAAACTCGCGGCGGCGACCCTCAGTGACCGCGTCGGCTATATTCTCACCAAAATCGCAGAAGAACTGAAAGGGCTGTTTGCTTGCAAATTCCTCGCCCATAAACAGCAATGGCGGCGAGGGTGCCAGCAGCATTATCGCGACCATGGCCAGCACGGCCTCTTCAGACGCCAGCATACTGATACGTTCACCAAAGGCGCGGTTACCGACCTGGTCGTGGTTCTGTAAAAAGGTAACAAACGCGGTCGGTGGCAAGCCGCGACTGGGCTCACCACGCATAGCGCCGTCACGATAAACAGAAGGCTCTCCCTGGTAGGCAAAGCCCTCGGCCAGGCAACGCCCCAGGTACCACGCCGGTCGGCTGGCATAGTCAGCATAGTAACCATCAGTCTCGCCGGTGAGCAGGCTATGCATGGCGTGGTGTATATCGTCGTTCCATTGCGCAACATACTGTTGCGGCCTCGCATCCTCATCGCGAGCCAGGTAATGCGCGGCGTTGTGATCATTCTCGAGGATCAAGTGAACATGACGCTCCTGCCCCGGCCCCCGCGCGACTGCCGTGGCCAGCTCCTCGAGGATATCAGGCGAAGAATCATCAATAATCGCATGTACCGCATCCAGGCGCAGGCCATCAAGGTGATATTCCTCGAGCCAGTAAAGAGCGTTGTGGATGAAGAACTGGCGTACTGTCTCGCTGTCCTTGTCATCGAAATTAATCGCCGCACCCCAGGGCGTATGATGATGTTCAGTAAAAAACTGCGGCGCATAGACATGCAGGTAGTTGCCTTCCGGACCGAAGTGGTTGTACACGACGTCGAGAAAAACCATCAGGTTTTTCCGGTGCGCGGCCTGAATTAGATCCTTGAGTTCATCGGGTCGACCATAGAGACTATCCGGGGCAAAGGGCAGCACGCCGTCATAACCCCAGTTACGGTCACCCGGAAAATCAGCCACGGGCATGAGTTCGATGGCGGTGACGCCCAATGCCACCAGGTAGTCCAGACGGATCTTCAGCGCAGCGAAGTTGCCCTGGGGGGTGAAGCTGCCGACCTGCAGTTCATAAATTACCGCCTCTTCCCATGGTCGGCCATGCCATTCGGTATCACGCCATGGCCAGGATGCCGGGTTCACTACCTCGCTGGCCCCGTGCACATCTCCGCTCTGGCAGCGTGAGGCCGGGTCTGGTACGCGTAACCCGGCATCGATCCGGTAACGATAAAGGCTACCGGCTTCGGCCTGATCGGTTTCCAGACCAAACCAGCCGTCCGGCTCGACGCGCATTGGCAACAGGATCTCGCCGCCAGGCTTGTCGAGGCATAGATCCACCTGCCCGGCTGCCGGGGCCCACAGACGGAAGCGAACCCGGCCATCATCCTGCAACTCGGCGCCAAAGGGCATGCGATGCCGCCGGTGCAACGACTCGTCGCCGGCGGCGTACTTCTTTGGCCCCCGCCTCATCCGTTGCCATCGAACAGGCACAGGCTCACCTCCCGTATGATTGACAGCGGGCAGACTCTGTCTGTGCAGCCAGCTATTGGCAGCTGTATCTTCCCCGCTCCAGCACGCATGTCATTCTTCATAGGCAAGGCCATAACGACGCGGGTCACGTGCGAAGTAGCCGACGTCACCGGCGGGCACCACCACCAGCCCCGACGCGGTAACGTGATAATGACGCGCGTCGGCCTCCGCGTCATAGCCGATACGCGCATCGGCCTTGATGATATTGTGTCGATCAACAATCACTCGCCGCAGCCGCGCGCCCCTGCATATCCTGACATAATCCATAATGATACAATCCTCCAGTTCAACATCGGGCTCGACGACCGCTTCGCGACGGATAATGGAATTGCGAATGGTGGCGTTATTGACCACGGTGGCGGCACCGAGCAGGCTGTTGTCGATTTTCCCGCCGATCACCCGCGCGACCGGGCCCTGATAGTTACTCGAGAAAATCGGCCATTGCGGATTGAAGGCATCGAAACGCGGCTCCATGCCGAGCACATCCTGGTGCGCCGTGAAATAGGCATCCAGTGTGCCTATATCACGCCAGTAACTGGCCTCTTCAAAAGACTTCACACCCGGCACTTCATTGCAGGAAAAATCATAGGCAAACAAACGATGAGTGCTCAATAGCCGTGGCAGGACATGATGTCCGAAATCCGTTTCGCCGCGCGCATGCGTCTTTTCCAGGACATCGATCAGAACATCGGCATTAAACAGGTAGTTACCCATGGAGGCATAGGCTCGCGCCGGATCGCGCGGCATAGGTTTCGGGTGTTTCGGCTTTTCCCGGAAAGCGGTTATCTGGCTTTCATCTGTTGTTTCAATGACGCCGAAGTCCGATGCCTGCTCCAGCGGAACCGGGATCGCAGCCACGCTGACATCGGCATGCCTGTGCAGATGGAACCACATCATTTGCTTTATATCCATTCGATAGATATGGTCGGCGCCAAATACCGCCACGATGTCCGGGCGGTGTTCCTTGAGCAGGTTAAGGTTCTGATAAACGGCGTCTGCCGTACCGGCGAACCAGCCCTTGCCATTGTGCATTTGCGGTGGCACCACGGTCACGAACTGATCGGGTAGCAACGGCGAGAGCGTCCAGGACTTGCGAATGTGCTCGATGAGTGACTGGGCCTTGTATTGCACAAGCAGGTATATCGAACGGACTTCGGAGTTCACCAGGTTGCTGAGGACAAAATCGACAAGTCGATAGCGCCCGCCGAACGGCACGGCCGGTTTCGAACAGTGTTCGGTCAGCGGCCGCAGACGCTTGCCTTCGCCACCCGCCATGACGAAAGCCATTATCTTGGTTCCCTGCCTTCTCTCTTTCATACCTACCTCTCTATAACCTGCCATGGTGTGTTCACGATCTCCAGCAAACCGGCCACGGGGATAGCAATCCAGTCCTTGCGATGGTCGAGCTCATAGCGCAATTCATAAAGCGCCTTTTCAATGACAAAAAGCTCGATAAGCTTGCTTGCCTGTGCGGGGTCTTGCGGCCATGACGGACAATCCTGCACACCTTCCCGGTAGCCTGACAGGAAGGCATTCGCAGCGACCTCCTCCCAGTCCCGCCGGTAAGGCTGCAGGCGGGCCTTGTCGTCGGGACGCTCCACGGTACAGTTAGCCAGCGCCACCGCCCCGGCATAACTCAATGAACGCAACATGCCGGCAACGTCCCGAAGCGGTGAATGCTTGTGACGACGCTCGGTGATCGGTCGTGCCGGCTCACCTTCGAAATCGATAATGATAAAGTCGTTCTCGCTGAGTAATACCTGCCCCAGATGATAGTCACCGTGATAGCGGGTCTTTACCGCGGACAGGGATTCAGGCGTCAAGTTGATGATACGTTCCAGCAACGACTGCTTTGCACCTGATAACTCGTCAATAGCCGCCTTGACATTTTCAGGCAGTGTCTCCTGATGCTGCGATGACAGTTTTTCCAGCGTGGTCGACACATCTGTGCGCACCTGTTCACCCCATGCACGCAAATCCTCCGGCTGGACGGGCTCGGGATCAAAGGCAGGGTCGCCGCTATGCACTGCCAGGGCCTTGTGTAATTCACCTGTACGCTGTCCCAGCGTCCGCATCATCAACAGGTAGTCGCCGTGTCGGTCTACGGCATTCTCAACAATGGCTTGCGGACGGGCCAGGCAGTCATCGTAAAAACGTTCCAGGTACTCGATGGAGTAGGTCCAGCCGTCACCCTGGTTATCCATATAGCCCTGCAACAGTCCCAGCGTCACCGGCATACCGTCACTGTCACTGTATTCAATCGCCCCCACCAGCGGCGAGATATTGGGAAAGGGTGAAACCTCGGTCAGGAATCGGCCCATCTCCAGTTCCGGGTTGAGTCCTTCACGTAGCTGTCTATAAAACTTCAGGAAAAGCCGCTCACCAAGAATGACCGTGCTGTTGGTACCCTCTACCTGGGGACGTCGCAAGCTGTGCAATTCTGTCTCGGCGACGATCTGCCAGTAGGCGCTGGTCACAAAAAACCGCAGCAGACCGCTGCCGAACGGCAGTTCGCTCTGTTTGGCCATGGCATTCATGAGCGCCTGAAAAAAGGCCTCGTCACAAAGCGCATCGTAAACAAAACCGACCTTCGCCTGTTGACGAACCTTGGCGAGGGCAAAGGGCAATACCGGGTGGAGATGTTCATCCTCCGGTTCGCCCCAGCCAATAGCCAGGGGTAGCGAATACATGCTGCTTTCCCCGCCGACAAAGTGAACCTTGAGCCACAGCCATAACCAGCCTTCATGCTTATCGGGGAGAATCTCCAGTTTCTGGATTTCAACGCGCAGCAAGGACTGGCTTACGCCGGCAAACCAACGCTGGTTGGAGAGGAAATACGGCAATATCTCGACCTCCAATTGTTCCCGCAGACGCTCTGCCATCAACTTGCGTGCAGACTCGACCCGTTCAGGAAAGAAGCTGCTCCAGGTGTCGAATAGCACCAGCACCGGCAGCTCGATTGGTGGCAGGCCTTCCTCGTGCCAGGCCGGAGCCGCCATGCTCGAGGCGAGCTGGAACCAGTAAAAACCGTGTCCCGGCAACGTCAACAGATAGGGTAAGTCACCAATCGGCGGGAAGGCCGTTCGGCCGAGCATTTCCATCGGCACCTTACCCCTGAAACGGGCGAGGTCAAGCTCTACCGGCTGTGCCGAGCGCGACAGATTGGCGACACACAGGATCGGGTCCTCGTTGAACTCACGCACATAGGCAAGAATCTTGCGGTTACCGGGGCTCAGGAACTGCAGCGTGCCGCGACCGAAGGTCGGGTGGGCCTTGCGCACGGCGATAATGCGTTTCATCCAGTTGAGCAGCGAGGCCGGTTCACGGTTCTGTGCCTCGACATTCACCGCCTCGTAACCATAAATAGGATCCATGATCGGCGGCAGAAACAGGAACTGCGGATCAGCCCTGGAAAAACCGGCATTCCGGTCGGGGCTCCACTGCATGGGGGTGCGTACGCCGTTACGATCACCGAGAAAGAAATTATCGCCCATGCCGATTTCATCGCCGTAATAGATAATCGGTGAGCCCGGCATGGACATGAGCAGGCTGTTAATCAATTTGATCTTGTCGGGGTCGTTATCCATCAGCGGCGCGAGCCGCCGGCGGATACCCACATTAATGCGCATGCGCGGGTCCGCGGCATAACGTTCATACATGTAGTCCCGCTCACGGTCCGTGACCATCTCCAGGGTCAACTCATCATGATTACGCAGAAAGATTGCCCACTGCGATGTGACGGGGATAGCCGGGGTCTGCTGCATGATCTCCACGATCGGATGCCGGTCTTCCTGCGCGACCGCCATATACATGCGCGGCATCAGCGGAAAATGATAGGCCATATGGCATTCGTCACCATTGCCGAAATATTCGGCAGCGTCTTCGGGCCATTGGTTGGCCTCGGCGAGTAACATACGGTGCTGATAATGGGCGTCGACGACCGAGCGCATATGCTTGAGCACGGCGTGAGTCTCCGGCAGGTTCTCGTTGGTGGTGCCCTCGCGGACACACAAATAGGGAATCGCATCGAGACGCAGGCCGTCTACACCCAGGTCGAGCCAGAAGCGCATAACCCGGATGACCGCCTTCACCACCTGCGGGTTATTATGATTCAGGTCCGGCTGGTGATGAAAAAAACGGTGCCAGTAATACTGCTCGGCAACCGGGTCCCAGGCCCAGTTCGAGGTTTCGGTGTCGGTGAAGATAATGCGTGTTTCAGGAAACTTTTTGTCAGTATCACTCCAGACGTAGAAGTCACGCTTGGCGGAATTGCGTGGGGCGTGGCGTGCAGCCTGAAACCAGGGGTGTTGATCGGAGGTGTGATTGATGACCAGTTCGGTAATCACCCGCAGGCCGCGCCGATGCGCCTCACGCATGAAGTAACGGAAATGCTTGCGTGTCCCATAGTCCGGGTGAATATTCCGGTAATCGCCAATGTCGTAACCATCATCGCGCATCGGCGAGGGGTAAAAGGGCAACAGCCATATTGTGTTAAAGCCCAGATCCTGAATGTAGTCGAGCTTTTTGGTTAAACCGAGAAAGTCCCCAATACCGTCGTTGTTGGTGTCAAGAAATGCCTTGACGTGTAACTGATAGATAATCGCATCCTTGTACCAGTGCTGAACATTCTCCAAGTCGGCAACTTCCGAACGCATACCTTTCCTCGTTATCCAGCCTGAGCAAATTTATTATTCTTGCCTCAACCAGATTCATAATGATTTTTTTAAAATGCTGCCGACTCTGTACCGGACGGTGGTCATCATTCCCTGGAATGAACCACATCGGATAGAGACAGCAGACATCGTATGCAAGGCCTTGGCTGTGGCTGGCGATTAAAGAACCTTTTGTGTAACGCCAGGAAGTTCCCGAGGACTTTCAACATGCGTTCGACAGGTTTTCCAGGTGACAGATTGCTCAAGCAATTACATTTCTATTGTTCGTAACACGCGTCAATTGTGCTATTAGTAATCCTCCTGGCCGGCGCGCTTGAAGGATTAAATACAGTGCCGCGAGCGGCTTTAAATATCCTGTACTTTCCAGCTCCCATCGGCCTGCCGACAGGCGGTTCCATAAACCTTTTCTACTTTGCCGCCAATGAGAGCGTCCAGTGTATATTCGCGACAGGGGCCGGATGCAGTTTCATAGGTACGCGTCGGGACAACTGAATACTGATAACCGGTATCCGGATTCTGCCACGAGGAAGGCACCCCGGTGCGAACCGTCTCGAGGGTTTGTGCGGTTTTCATGCGATCGGTTTCATCCATGGAGCGGCCGACAGCGCCGCCAATCGCCGCACCTGCCAGGGTGCCGGCAACAATAGCAATTGCCTGACCACTGCCCTTGCCAATCTGGGAACCTACCGCGCCACCGAGAATACCGCCGATGACCATACCCGCCTGTTGTTGCTGATAGCCCGGCTCTGTTGCGCAACTACTCAGCACGAATGCAAGTGCAATCCATAATATCTGTTTATACATAACCAATACTCCTCAATTGAATAAATGTAAATCACTAAATTAACAACATCATCTACATCGCGATATACAGCAGGCTGCCTATATACAGCATGAAGACCAGAAAGCTCTCCCATCCTATATTGATAATGCCATGCCGTTCTCTATGTAGAAGCCCCATAAGTATTATCCCTGTCATAAGCATAGAGATGGCAAGCCAGAACTCCTCCACGACCGAGACGTGTGCATATATCGAACCCTCGATGTAGGCAATATCGGAAACAGCGATAAACAAGGTATCAAATGCATTACCACCGACAATGTCGCCCACTGCCAGGGTGGGCGAGTTCAGGCGTACCGCGGTAATCGCAATGACCAGTTCAGGCAATGACGTCGAGACCGCGATAAACACGCCACCGACCAGTCCCTCGGAGAGTCCGGTTTTGGCGACGATCGCCATGCCGGCGATGGAGATGGTCCAACCGGCCAGGCCGACCACCGACGTATAAGCAAGAAACTGTAGCCACAGCGCCGTATTGAAGCGGTGCTTCCCGCGTCGCTGGTTACCTTTTTCAATGCGTGTCTCGCGGGTGCGGTGTGGCAGCCACATCGGCATGGTATGCATGCTGGATAACAGGCGCACCCCGAACAGGTAACTCACGATCAGGATAATTGAAGCGGGATGAATCCAGCCTGTCTGCAGGTCCGGGGTGGCAAAGGCGACCAGGTTAATCGACAGCAAGGCGATTAAAAAGGCGCCCAGCATCAGATTCTCCGCAGAGGCGGAGGCATGTTCAAGGTTGGCCTTGCGATAAAACATATCTGCCACGGCAAGAAAACAGGTCTGAACGGCAATCCCGCCGAGGGCATTACTGACCGCTATCCCGGCATGACCATTACTCGCCGCGGTAACGGATGCGATGATCCCGGCCAGGGATGTCGAGGCACCGATAAATAACGCGCCCATGAGGGCCTCGCCCATGCCGCTGTCCGCGGCCAGTTTGCGCGCGACATGGGTCATGGCGACACCGAAGATGCCGATAAACAGCGCCGCAATCAGAAAAATGCCAATCAGGCTGGTAAGAGACAGTGTATCTATTGGCAGCATAATAGAGAGTAATACCCTTGCATCGGCTTACTAATCGGCGTCGCATGTATCCAGGAAAGCAACCGGCAAGGTTTCATCTATTCATTCTGTGATGCTGGAGGCTGGAGCAAGCCTTGCCCTGCTGAAATGAACATTTACCGGTCTCTCGACATTACCGGATTTTTATACCGGCAAAAACAGGGGGTACCACATAAGAGTAAAACAGGCGCAAGGCTTGTGGTTTGTCTCGATCTGCCTGGTTTAAAACGCGTTAACTGTCTCGCATGAAAGATACGAAAGGCCGGATTAGAGCCATTTTCTTCTTCTGAAATACACCACCAGGGCAACGATGATGACGATAAAAACGCCCCACAAGGAAGGATAGGCCCACTTCCATTCAAGCTCAGGCATATACTCAAAATTCATGCCATAGATGCCGGCGATAAATGTCAGGGGGATGAAAATGGAGGCGAAGATCGTCAGAACCTTCATGATCTCATTCATTTTGTTACTGATACTGGAATGATATATGTCCAGCAGGCCGGTGAGTATGTCCCTGTAGGTATCTATTGACTCAGTCAGTCGCAATACATGATCGTATACATCGCGGTAATATATCGTGGTCTCATCCTTGATTAAGCCTGATTCAGAACGCAACAGGTCACGCAACATTTCCCTTAACGGCGAGGAGGCCTTGCGTATATACAGTAATTCACGCTTGACTCGCATGATCGAGGTCAGTGTCTCTAAATCCGGATTGGTCAGCAGTTCATCTTCAATTGATTCAATTTCGTCATCGAGCACGCCCTCAATTGAAAAATACAAATCAACAATCGTGTCAATGATTCTATACGCGAGGTAATCAGCGCCCTGGCTTCTGAGGCGTCCCTTGGCGGATTTTATCCTGCTCTGCAGATCATCAAGAATGTCATCCTGCCGTTCCTTAAATGTAAAAACAAAATTATCTATAATCAGGATACTGACCTGCTCATAATCAATCAGGCCGTTGTCGGGGGCGAGATACATGCCCTTCAGGACAAGGAATAAGTAATCATCATATTCCTCGAATTTCGGTCTCTGGTTGGTATTCAATATATCTTCAAGAACCAGCGGATGAATATCGAAGGCTTCACCGACAGACTCGACAAAGCCTGTATCGGCCAGACCTTCGATATTCACCCAGGTCACCGAATCCGTACCCTTGAACTGCAGGGCCTCGCCTATGGACTCGACCGCAACATACTCTTTACAGGCATCTTTACTGTAGTTCAGGATGGAGATCCTGGTGGCGGCAGCCGGCACCTCGCCAACATGCACGAGTGAACCCGGCGGCAAGCCAGATTTTTCAGAGACGCTACTTAATGATTTATACATTTTTATTCACTCTGCATGAGGTGCCTGGCTAGTAAAACACATGCCATTGGCTGAACACGCCTGACATTGAAATTACGCAATGACATCTGGCCTGAAATATACCTTATATCTCATGTCAATGCTGTGCTGTTAATCCCCTCTCCCTCAGGGATAACCAGCGCCCTGGCTGTCGCAGTTTGGCAGCATAGGTAAATGGTTAGCAGATAAGGGGTCGGAGTCGCGTGGGCGTGGTAATTCGCCGGAACAACGAGCCGCGACGTTGATGACCAGATCACGAGTACCTGTAGACTGCGACTCCGACCCCGCTGGATTCAGGCGAACCTCAGGGCGAAGATAGGTATCATCAAATGCACCGGGGTAGCGTATGTTAATGACGTGCGGGTCCTGCGTTTCGATATCGCAAGTACAAATCCCTGCAACCATCCTGCTTACCATCGCCAAAAGATCGCCCGCGATATATTCCCTCGCCTTCTCATTTATTTCCTGATTCAATGCGGCCTGCCTGCTTTTGGAACGTGCCGCCCTTGGGTTATCAGCCGTCACTTCGCGCCAATCCAGAATCAGATCAATGTCTTCCGAAAATCGTTCAATCAGGCCGTACACCTTGGACAAGCTGGTGCCGCCTTTAAACATCAACAGCCGGGCCAGATCCGCATCCTGATACAGACGGCCTAAAATCCAGCTCACCCAGAAATCCTTTTCCACAATCGCGGGCGTCATGCCCAGAGTGGCCGCGGTTTCCCGAAACAGCTCGACGCGTTGCTGTTCTCCAAGCCGCGCCACTTTATCCATCAGCCCGCTTCACCGCAGATCTGTTTGATGATTTTATGTATCCAGCCTGTCACGGTGCGCGTGTCTTTCAAGATACGCTCGCAGTCCTTGCCGTCCAGTTGACGCGACAGGGTTTCAAGACATTTTTGATCGACATGTTCCTTGCCAAGCGTCTTCAAGGCCTGCACCAAAAGACCACTCATGCGATGCTTAAAACGGGTATCTTTCAGCGCCGTTTTTCTGAACTGCAGGATGTGCCCGCCAATGTCATACTCACGGTTCGGGCCATCGGACAGATAAACCCACTTGCCCGGCACCTGGGTCGAAAGCCCGAGCAGGTTCAGCGCCGCATCGCCCGAAGGCAGAATATGCCAGTTAAACTTGCGCGCCAGCGCATGGGCGACCTGATCCAGATCCGGGCTCAGTATTTGCCCAAGCAGCTCGCTATAAGCGGGATAGTCGTACACTCCCCGGCAAACCCTGCGGATTTTCCCCGACTTCTCCAGGCTGGAAAGCGCCTTATGGATATTCGGTTCACCAAATTCGGCGACAAAATCCGTCTTGGTAAAGACCCAACCCCTACCGCGCCCGTATATTCTGGAAATAATTTTATTATCAATGCTTTGCATAATAACTTAGCCAATATTTTTTCAGTAAAAAGCAATACTTTTACTGAAATTAGCACAGCTGCTGCAGGCTTGCCATACCGGATTCAGGCAATTGCCCACAAACCCATTCCCGATTGTGACCCTACTCCTTGAATTATTAGCCTATAGCGTCGAATCGGTAAGCCAACAAATTACGGATGTATCGAGCAGCTATTTTCATCCTACTTCGACAAAACCTGAATCGACCTCTCAATAATTTTTTCATGGAATAGCGCACCCGTTGCTTTAATCAGCGCCTCAGCTTTATCCATTTCAATCGGATCGGTGATGCCGAGTTTGTTTTTCACATTCTTGGGGTCAGGTCTTGCAAAACAATAACCCCTGCTCTTGTTCCGGGGCAGTGGATTGGATTGCTGGATTGCAAGACCTGACCCCGTCGCTTCGGCGGATTCCTGTAAATCATCCAGGTTTTGACGCGGTTTCGCTATAACCTCGAACCTGCCTCCTGGTTTTTATGTCGGATGAGACAGGCAACGAGTAGTCAAGTCAGGGCTGAGGTGCGGGTTGTGCAAACTCCCGTAACCGTTCGCGGATCACGTCGGCGAACTCCTGCGCCGGCATCGGTTTATTGATATAGAAGCCCTGGTACTGGTCACACGCATGAAGGCGCAGATAATCGACCTGCTCCTTCGTCTCAACCCCTTCGGCGATCACCGTGAAACCCAGGCTCTTGCCCAGCTCGATGATGGCCCCGGTCAAACACTTGCCTTCGACGCCGGGGGTGGCGTCCTGAATGAAGGAGCCGTCGATCTTGATGGTGTCGAGCGGAAAACCCTCCAGTTTCGACAGCGAGGAGTAACCGGTGCCGAAGTTGTCAATCGCGATACGCACGCCCATCTGTTTCAGCTCCTGAAGGATTTGGGTAGTCGCCTTCATGTCGTGCATGATCATCATCTCGGTGATCTCCAGCTCGAGCAGTTCGGCATCCATCCCGGTCTCCCGCAACGCATTGCGAATATCCAGCACGAGGTTATTGTCGAGAAACTGACGTGCGGTCAGGTTCACCGCCATGCTCAGCCTGGGGAGTCCCTCTTTTTGCCACGCGACGTTCTGCCGCAGCGCGGTGTCGAACACCCAGCGCCCGATCGAGACGATGAGTCCGTTTTCTTCGGCCAGGGGGATGAATTGCATGGGCGCAATCAACCCAAGATCAGGGTGCTGCCAGCGCAGCAGCGCCTCGATGCCGGTGACGCGGCCGCTGCCCACATCGTGTTTCGACTGGTAGAAGAGACGAAACTCGTTGTTCTGCAGCGCATTGCGCATGCTCGACTCCATGGCGAGGCGCTCCAGCGAATCGCTGTTGAGCTCCTCGGAGTAAAACTGGAAATTGTTTCTCCCTCTCTCCTTCGCGTAATACATCGCGGTATCGGCGTTCTTCATCAGTGTCTGCTCGTCTTCGCCATCGTGCGGATAGAGGGCGATGCCGATACTTATGGTGATGCGAAACTCCTGCCCGGCAAGCGTGAAGGGGCTGCCGATCTCTGTCAGGATCTTGTCGGCGACCGGTTGCACCTGGGAGCCATCCCTTATCTCCGGCAACAGGATCACGAACTCATCGCCGCCCATGCGCGCGACGATATCGCTTTCCCGCACCGAATGGAGCAAGCGCCTGCCCAGCTCCTGCAGCAGTTCATCGCCCGCATCGTGGCCGAGCGAGTCGTTGATCGCCTTGAAGTGGTCAACATCGAGAAACAGCAGCGCCAACTGTTTGTCATAGCGCCGTGCGTACTGCATCCCCTGGGTAAGGAGCCGGCTGAACAGAGCGCGGTTGGGCAGCTCTGTAAGGTTGTCGTGGTAGGCAAGATATTCGACGCGCTGTGCATGGGCGACCCGCAGCTCCATGGCACGCGTGCGCGCACTCTGCAACTGCCAGCTCAGCCTGCCTAGCAGCCCCACCACGGTGACCAGCAACAGGCTGGCCAGGGCGGCGCGCCACAGGTAGGTGCGTGCGATCTGCCCGGCGGGAGCAAGCTGCTCCGCTTCGGAGAGGGCGACGACGATCGCCAGCGGAAACTCATACAGCTTGCGGGTGACGGTATAGCGCCGGGTGCTGTCCCAGGGGCAGAGCATCACCGTTGCAGGTGCATCGTCGGCAAACCCCTTGGGCACCAGCTCGTTGTAGTCGAGCGTGGTGCCGGCGGTGATCGCCTCGCCGGTACGCCGCGCGCGGAACACACCGTCGGTGCCGACCAGCCCGAGTACGCCGTGTTCACCCAGCTCCGTCGCCTCATAGACGCTGACGAAATAGCCTGCATGCACCGAAACCGTCACCACCCCGGCAAAGCGCTGCCCGGCATCCGCAATGCGCCGGCTGAAGGTCAGCCGCCACTCATCTGCATCCTGCTCGCGCCGGGGCGCGCCGATCACCATGTTGTCCTCCTCGCGTGCGCGTTGAAAGAAGTCCAGCGCCGCCACGTTCTTCCCGGTGGCGGGGTGGGTGCCGGCGATGACATCGCCGCGGGCATCGGTGATGTTGACCGTGAACAGGATCTCGGGGGGTAGCAAGCTTTTGGTGCGCAGCTCCTCCAGGATCGCCTGCGCGTCCCCGGTGTTCTCCAGGCTATAGCGAACCAGCTTCAGCGTGTTGTCGATCTCGCGCAGGGCGCGCACCACCTGCGCTTCGTAGGTGTCGGCCAGGTCCATCACCAGTGCCGCGGCAGTGCGCTCGGCCGCGAGGCGCTCCCTGGCGACGAGATTAATGGAGACTGCCCAGATTGCTGCAAGCAGCAGGATCGCGATGCCGCTGAACAGAATGGGGGGGTCCAATAGCCGATGTAGCCGATGCAGCCGGCTGCGGCCCTCCTCTGGCGGCACCGATTCTTCTCCCTGTCCGGCTATCTCATTCAATCGGCACCACCCGCAGCCGTTTGTCCACCAGGTCAGGGGTAACGTAGCCAATGGCTTGGTGGTTTCCGGACACAAACTCCGCCACCGCCTTGTCGCCGGCGACGATTCGCGGCGGCTGGCCTCGACCGCTGAAGATCAATTTCGACCAGTGCGCCTTGATCTGTGCCGGCGTACGGCCCAGGTAGAGGCTGTAAAACTCGTGGTGCACGAGTGAATTTTCCCGCTGGTCGACAGGCACCACGCTCTCGCCGTTCGGAAAGGTGTGCATCCTGCCCAGGTAGATATCCGCGAGTTCCACGCTGGTAAGGCTCTCGACCGGATTCTCGGCCGAGACCACGACCACCACCTCGGCGCAGGCAGTGCCGGTAATGAGCCACAGCAGGAGCCCCCATGAGATTGCTTTCATTTCTCCTGGCACCTGAATCACCTCAGAACACGAAGTCGAGTGAGACGCTGAACAGGTTGACCCGTCCGCCAGGCTCAAAGTCGGGCTGCCTGTTGAGCAAAATGCCCGGTGAACCGTTCTCCAGATCGAGCCGCTCGTACTGCACCTTCAGGGCCATGTTTTGCGCGAAGTCCCAGCGCGCGCCCAGCGTCACGCTCTTCTGTTGGGGCACGGATCCCAGGACCCCGTTCAACGCGCCATTGAGGCCGCCGGCCTGGCCGGCGAGCGAAGACGGCAGCCCTCCCAGTGACAGCCCCGGATCCGAGGTGCTGCTATCTACCCAGGCACGCGCCAGGGTCACATAAGGCGTGACCGCACCGTACCGGTAACCGCCGCTGACGTACCAGCCGCGGGCATCGCCGATATAGGTACGGCTGTTCGCGTGGGCCAACTCAGCCATCACGAACCAGTCGCCCGGGGCGTAGCGCGCGCCGACCGCCATGACCTCATAGCGCTTGTCGCTGACATCGTAGCGGTCGGCAATGGCAACGCCCTCGGGGCCGAACTGCCTGAAGCCATCGAACAGAGCGTTGAGATTTTCTTCATCAACCGTCAGGTGAACGCTGCCGTAGCTGGCAAACAGGGTGGCGGCGCCCCACTCCAGGGTATCGGTCAAGGTCACGACGTCCCGGACCTCGACCGTGCCGCCGCCCGAGAGAGTGGCGTCCTTGCGGCCATACGCGCCCTGCAGGGTATTGGTGAGACCATCGAAGCGGGAGCGGTAGCTGAAGTCGATGCCGTCGAAGTTGGTGACGGGTACGAGGCGATAGACCTCCTCGGGAGGACGGACCCACGGGGTGGCATACCCTACCTTGCGGTACTCGGAAACCATGAATGAGGACTGCACCATGCGCCCGGCGCGCACGCTCAGGTCCGGGGTGATGTCGTACCGGAGGTTGGCCCACTCGACGGTCGGGGTATAGCTGTCGTCGTAACGCTGCTCGGCGATGAGCTGCAGGACCCCGGTGAGCCGGGGGGTAAGGTTGGCGGTGAGCTGCAGGCCGAGCCGGCTATCGACCTCGGGACTCCAGGCGCGGGTGTGGCCCGCCCCGTCGGGGGCGAACAGGCTCGTGGCGAAGTCCGCCTGATCCTCGTCGGAATGAACCACGCCCAGCGTGCCGAAGCCGTCGAACGTGAACCGCGACGCAGCCGTTTCGTCTGCCCCTGCGGCCATCTGATGCACCAGCACCGCGGCCGCCAGCGCCGTTACCCTGGCCAGCTTTCCCATCATCCACCCTTCCGCCATAAGTAATAGGGAGTATTCCCCCCCACCTTTCACTGAAAAACCACCCTGACCACCCCGAAGTAACCCGGCCATTTCGCGGCCAGGCGTAGTCAATCTCAGCTGATGCAGTGGCCTAACCGGCGAAATCGAGCGGATTCAGGCCTTGTGATTCGTCCAATCTGAACCGGCGGCGAGTTATTGTCAAATCTGGTGTCTGACAGATTGAATCAAGCGGCAGCCTGATCGACTTTTGTCACCTCGACGCCCTCTTTGAATTTGATTCCGGTTATCACTTTCGCCAGGTAATCGAGGATCTTCTTAATCACCACCGGGTCTTCAGATTTATTTATTTTATGTGGATTCGGCACCGATAATCACCTCATGCATTTCCAGCTTACCCTCACCGTCAAAGGCCTCTTTTGGCATGGGGTTACTGTGCGCCAGCTTGAAATCGTCACTGCCGACCCAGGCATCAAATGAGGCCTTATCCTGCCAGGTCGTTAAAACGACGTAAGGGGTATCTTCACTTTCCGGCTTGAGGATTTGCATACGCACAAAGCCGGCCTGCTTGTCTATCTGGCCGGCACGCTGCCGAAAGCGTTCTTCAAAGGTCTCTTCCCAGCCCGATGCGACCGGGACCCGATTGGCGACGATGAACATGATTATTACTCCACTAATGTCAGTGAGCCATCTTATCCCTGCTCTGCTGTCGACACCAAACAGGCCGCAGGCTGCAAGAAACCCGGCGCAGAGAGCAGTTATTCCATTCTCTTATTTTTTACTTCTCGGTAGCAGGCGCTATCGAAATAAGGACTTCATTACGCCCCAGATCAACTAGCCATAAATAGTGGTCTGTCCCTGAGCTATCCCCTTTTATACCTTTTAAGAAGAACAGCTCATATGCGACACTCCGCCTAGCTCACTGAACTCAGACGGCTTCAGCCTGTAGTATTTCTCCTCCACCTCTTTCGATTGTTCAGCATAAGGCTGTGTCATGACGTCCTGCAGTTCTCTAATTAGCGCGTAGTTCCCCGTAGCCGCTTGCTGATAAGCAGGCGCAAGCATCCACTCTCGCAAAATGTATTTTGGGTTGACGCGTTTCATCTGTTCACCAATCTCTTCAAGAGAACGTGACGTTTCTGTATTCGCATTAGTAGTGCCGGAAATTAACGATTTCCATTTTGTCAGCCACTCAGACCAACGCTTGTCCATTTCTTCATTCAAATCACTGTAGAAACTTTTTCTGAGTGGGCCAATGTCAGCCGGTATAGACGAGAGCTCGCGGAAGAATAGTGTGTAATCAACAGGCGTTTGCAGCATCAGAAATGCAAGTTCTTTGAACAACGCCGCGTCAAGCGCATCCAGACCAAGCTTGGCCGCAAACATCTTTTCTACTTCCGCTTGCATCTCTACCGCAAAGCCACTTCGAATCTCTTCGAGCTTTTGCAGAGCGACCTGGTCTGATGCCAGTAACGGCTGCAACGCCGCACAAAACATTTCGAAGTTGCGTTCTGCTGCCACGGGTTGGTTGAAAAACGCAAAGTGCTCTCCGCCCCCTGTCCATGGCTGGTAATAAGGATCAAACGCCTCACAGAATCCGAAGGGACCATAATCAAGCGTGAAGCCACCGGCCGCACAGTTGTCACTGTTGAAATTTCCCTGGCAATAACCAACACGGACCCAGTTCGCTACCAGCGACGTCAGGCGATTACGAAATTCATGTGCGAGCAACACCACTTTCTCGGCAGTACTGAGTGTGTTGTCTATAACCTCTGCGTACTCACGATCGATCAGGTGCAACACCATCTTCTCGAGTTCCTCCATCGCATCGGGGTGTTCCTGCTTGCGGGCACGGCGAGCGAAAAGTTCGACCTGACCAACCCGAATGAACGACGGTGCGACGCGGGTTGAGATAGCGACCGCTTCCGAGACAAGCATGTCGGGATTGGTTAAGCGTGAGCCCTCCGAGTACCATGGTCGCTGGACCTGCTCCGTTTTCGAAACGTACAAACTTAAGCCTCGTCAGAAAAATTCATGGGTAGTTTTCGGGGCAGGTAGCGCTCCAAGCGCGTGATATAAGGCGATTTCAGTCG